>NZ_JBEXIA010000050.1:0-34312 GCF_040608335.1 Micromonospora sp. NPDC005194
GCGCCGGCCGCCCCCCCCGCGGCGGCCCCCACGCCCGTCGCCGCGACGGGCGCCGCCGCCACGGGCGCTGCCGCCACGAGTGCCGCCGCCGCCGCCCCGCCGGCCGCGCGGTGCCCTCGGGTGCCCGCGCCGGCGATGTCCCGCCCGCCACGGCCCTCGCCCCCGCCCGCCGTGCCCGAAGCGCGGACGGTGGGCGGCGCCGGGCTGGCCACCAGCGGCCTGGTCGTGCCGACCGGCGCGGGCACGCCACCGGCGATCACCGCCACCTCCTGGCTGGTCGCGGACCTGGATTCCGGCAAGGTGCTCGGGGGCTGCGGCCCGCACGAGTACGGCACTCCGGCCAGCGTCCAGAAGCTGCTGCTGGCGGCCACGATGATGCCCCGGCTCGACCCCGCCCAGACGGTGACCGTCACCGCGGCGGACATGAACATCGAGCCCGGCTCCTCCGCCGTCGGCCTGGTCGAGGGCGGCCGCTACACCATCGAGACGATCTGGCTGGGGCTGCTGCTCAACTCCGGCAACGAGGCGGCGAACGCGCTGGCCCGGCTGGGCGGCGGGTCTGACGGCGCGGCCGGGGGAGTCCGCGCCATGAACGAGCAGGCACACCACCTGGGCGCGCTCCAGACGCACGCGGTCACGCCGTCCGGCCTGGACGGCAAGGGCCAGTTCACCAGCGCGTACGACCTGGCGCTGATCGCCCGGGCCTGCTTCGCGCAGCCGACCTTCCGGCGGTACGCGCTCACCCAGCTGGCGACGATTCCGGCCCAGCCGGCGCAGCGGACCAAGGGCTTCCAGATCCAGAACGAGAACCAGCTCATCTACCGGTACCCGGGCGCGTTGGGCGGCAAGACGGGCTTCACCGACCTGGCTCGGCACACCTACGTCGGCGCGGCGGAACGTGACGGGCGTCGGCTGGTGGTGACGCTGCTGGGCGCCGAGCCGGCGCCGATGCGCGGCTGGGAGCAGGGGGCGGCCCTGCTGGACTGGGGTTTCTCGCTGCCCCGCGACGCCAGCGTCGGCCGCCTGGTCGAGCCGGGTGAGCTGACCGCCACGCCGTCGGCCGCGCCGTCCGCGCCGTCCGCGCTTGCCGCGCCCGGTCCGCCCCGCCCGGCGGCGGCCAGCGGCCCGGCGGGCACCGGCTCCGGATGGCTGTGGTCGGTGGTCGCGCTGAGTGGCGCGGGAGTGCTGGCGCTGCTGGGCGGGTTGCTGTGGCACCGCCGCCGACGGTTGCCCGGTCAGATCGACAACAGGCCTCGGCATCCATAGACTCCGGTCTTTCTGGCAGCACGAGCCCAGGAGGATCCCTGTGTCGAGTGAACTCGAAACGCCTTCCGGCGCGGCGGCACCCCGCCGGTCGGTACGCGCGCTGACCCGCCTCGCCGGTGTGACGGCGTTCGCCGCAACGCTGATCGTCGGCGCGTCGGCTGCCGCGGTGGCCGCGCCGGTCGCGGCCGACGGCACGGTGAGCGCGGCCGCCGCCGATGCCCGCCCGCCGCGCACCACGCACGGCCCGTGCGCCTACACCGAGACGCCCGACGAGCCAGCCGCCCGGCCGGTGCCGCTGCCGCCCGACCCGCGCCGCACCCCGGACCGGGGCAGCGTCCGGGTGACCCTCTCCACCAACCAGGGGCCGATCGGGTTGACCCTGGACCGGGCCGCCGCGCCGTGCACGGTGCAGAGCTTCCTGCACCTGGTCGGCAAGCGCTTCTACGACCGCACCCCGTGCCACCGGCTCACCGCTTACCCGACGCTGAGCGTGTTGCAGTGCGGCGACCCGTCCGGCACCGGCGAGGGTGGCCCCGGCTACCGGTACCGCGACGAACTGCCGACCGACCTGCCGCCGGCCCCCACCGACCCGACCGGCGTACGCCGGGTCTACGCCCGGGGCGTGCTGGCGATGGCCAACGCCGGGCCGGACACCAACGGCAGCCAGTTCTTCCTGGTGTACGCCAACTCGGCGCTACGCCCCAACTACACGATCTTCGGCACGGTGGACGCGGCCGGGCTCGCCACCCTGGACCGGATCGCCGCTCAGGGAATCGCGCCGACGGCCGAGGACCCGGCGCCGGTCGACGGCGCTCCCGCGCAGCCGGTGACCATCCGGCGTGCCGTCCGGGCACACCACCACCACTGACCCGCTCGGCGCGGTGGGCGGCCCCGGTCGCCCACCGCGCCGCGAAGCGTCCACGTCCGTGGTCGTCGCTTATGGGGCGGACCGGCAGGCCGGAATTTTCGCAGCTGGACCGGAACAGGTGGAACCGGAATCCGACCCGGTTCGGGCCGTCGGAACGGAAGGGATCAGCCGGTCGGCGGGACGGCGGTGCTGTCCCGGACGACCAGCTCGGTGGCCAGCTCCACTCGGGGCGAGTCGATGCCCTCGCCCTGGGCCAGTCGCAGCACCGTCCGCACCGCCAGCCGGCCCATCTCGACCAGGGGCTGCCGGACGGTGGTCAGCGGCGGTGACGCCCACCGGGCTTCCGGCAGGTCGTCGAACCCGACCACGCTGACGTCGTCGGGAACCCGCAGCCCGCGGCGGCGGATGGCCTCGTAGACGCCGAACGCCATCTGGTCGCTGGCCGCGAAGATGCCGGTCGGCGGGTCGGCCAGATCGAGCAGCGCGGTGCCGCCGGCGAAGCCGGAGGCGTGGTAGAAGTCGCCCGGGTAGATCAGCGCGTCGTCCACCGGCACGCCGGCGGCCTCCAGCCCGGCGCGGTAGCCGTCGAGGCGGGCCCGGCTGCACAGCAGGTGTGTCGGCCCGGCCACGAACCCGATCCGCCGGTGCCCGACCGCCAGCAGGTGCTCGGTCGCGGCGAGCCCGCCGGCCCAGTTGGTGGCGCCGATCGTCGGGACGTCCATCGCCGGCACGCCGGCCGGGTCGACGACCACCACCGGCACGTTGAGGCGGCGCAGTTGCGCGTGCAGGGGCGGGCTCAAGTGCGACGTCACGAAGATGACGCCGTCGGTGGCGCGGGTGCGCAGGTTCTGCAACCACTGCCGGGCCGCCGTGGGCTGCCGGTGGATCGCGGAGACCACGGTGCCCACCCCGGCGGCGTGCCCGACGTCCTCCACGCCCCGGATGATCTCCACGGCCCAGGGGCTGTCCAGGTCGTTGAAGACCAGGTCGACGAGGCCCGCGCGGCGGACGCTGCGGCTGCTGCGGCGCCGGTAGCCGTGGTGGCGCAGCAGCTCCTCGACGCGTTCCCGGGTGTCGGGGGCCACATCGGACCGGCCGTTGAGCACCCGTGACACGGTCGGCACCGAGACCCCGGCCTCCCGTGCGATCGCGGTGATGGTCACCCTGCGTCCGTCGTCCGCGTCCACCCGTGTCTCCTTCACCGCTCCGGAGAGACGACCGCGAGCGTCGTCCATCCAGTGTCCCGGAACGGCACGCCCGCTCCTCGCGCCATCTTGCCTCACGGACGGGGGTTGACGACACGCCAGGTCGGTTCTAGCGTTCGGCTGAGTTGCGGAAATGTTCCGGTAATTTGTCGGATGCGTATCGGCGTACGGTCCCGTCTCCGCCGCCCGGCTGTCGGCGTCGGCCACGCCGTGGACGCACCTGATCAGTGCCACGCGACAGACAAGGGGCGCCATGCACACCGACCTGCCCGAGGCGCAGCTACGCGAGTACCGCGGCGTGGTGCGGGACCCGGCCGACTTCGACGAGTTCTGGGCCGACACCCTGGCGCAGGCCCGCGACGCCACCTGGCCGGTCCGGCTCGAGCCCGTGGTGACCGGCCTGCGAGCCATCGACGTGTACGACGTGACGTTCCCCGGGTTCGCCGGTCAGCCCGTACGGGCCTGGCTGCGGGTGCCGCACGGGGCCGGCACGGCGCTGCCGACCGTCGTGCAGTACGTGGGCTACGGGGGCGGGCGCGGGCACGCGCTGGAGAACCTGCTCTGGGCGTCGGCCGGGTTCGCCCATCTGCAGATGGACACCCGGGGGCAGGGTTCGGGCTGGAGCCGGGGCGTCACCGCCGACCTGGGCGCCGCCGGCCCGGAGGCGCCCGGCGTGGCGACGCGGGGCATCGCGGATCCCCGCACCTACTACTACCGGCGGTTGATCACCGACGCGGTCCGGGCGGTGGACGCGGCCCGGACCCTGCCGATGGTCGACCCGACCCGGGTGGCGGTGCTCGGGCACAGCCAGGGTGGCGCACTGGCGCTCGCGGCCGGCGCGTTGGCGCGCGGTGTGCGGGCCGTGGTCGCCCTCGTGCCGTTCCTCTGTGACATCCCGCGTGCCGTGGTGGTCACCGACGCCCACCCGTACCGGGAAATCCGCGACTACCTGGCGATCCACCGGGACGCCGAGGAGCGGGTGCTGACCACCCTGTCGTACGTCGACGGCGTCAACTTCGCCCGACGCTGCCGCCGGCCGGCTCGCTACTCGGTGGCGCTGATGGACGACATCGTGCCGCCGTCGGGGGTGTACGCCGCCCACAACGCCCATGCCGGGGCGACGGAGCTGTCGGTGTGGCGGTACAACGGCCACGAGGCCGGCGGGATCGACGACGACGAGGCGGCCCTGCGCTTCCTCGGCGCGCACCTGGTCGAAGCCCCCGACCCGGCGCCGACCGTGGCGGATCCGGCTCCGCTGGCGGCCGGCGGTTGATCCGGCGCGCGGCACCGACCGCTGCTGATAGACAGGACGGGTGCGCAGGTCAGTGCGGGTGGGTGGCGGCGTCGTGCTGGCGCTCGTCGCGGTGCTCGGCGGCTGCTCCCGTCCGCAGCCGCGTCCGGGCCCGACGGCCCCGGTCTCGGCCCCGCTGACCGGGTCGGCGAGCCCTCCACCGTCGTCGGGGACGCCGACCCCGTCGGCGACCGGCGGGTTGCCGGGCTTCGTGGTGCTTACCGACGTCGACCCGCGTATCCACGCCGATATCCGCTACGCCACGGCGCACAACTTCGTGGGCCGTCCGATCGCCGGCTACCGCGAGCCGCTGTGCCTGCTCACCCGTCAGGCCGCCGAGGCGTTGCGCCGGGTCCAGGACGCCGCGCTGGCCGGCGGCCACAGCCTCAAGGTGTACGACTGCTACCGCCCGCAGCCGGCGGTGGACGATTTCGTCGCCTGGTCGAAGCGCCCCGGCGAGCAGCAGACCAAGGCCGAGTTCTATCCGGACCTGGCCAAGGACCGGCTCTTCGCCGACGGCTACATCGGCGCGCCGACCGCCCACAGCCGGGGCAGCACGCTGGACCTGACGCTCGTCGACGAGCCGCCCGCCAGCCAACCCGCCTACGTGCCCGGGCAGCCGCTGGTTCCCTGTACGGCGCCGCCTGGGCGGCGCTTCGCCGACAACAGCATCGACATGGGCACCGGGTTCGACTGTTTCGACGCCCGGGCGCACACCGCCGACCCCCGCATCACCGGCACGGCGCGGGACAACCGGCAGTTGCTGCGGCGGCTGATGACCGACGCCGGGTTCGTCAACTACGACCGCGAGTGGTGGCACTACAGCCTCCGCGACGACCCGCACCCGCGCACGTACTTCGCCGCGCCGGTGGCCCGCTCCTCGCTCGGGTGACACGCTCCTCGGCGCGACCGCCCGCGGTGTCGGCGTTCGGTCGACGAACCGCGGCTCAGGTCCAGTAGAGGATGCGGCAGGCCGGGACTCGGGCGGCCAGCTCGTCGGTGAACCAGCTCCGCAGCTCGGCCATCGTGTCGCGGGGGTAGACGTACTTCACCGCGCCGAACCTGCCGTGTTTGCGGCTGCGGGACTCCTCGTCCATCTCCAGGCGGGTGTGCGGGTACCAGCCGAGCAGCACCTCCTTGCTGCCCGGGGTGAACCGGTGGGTGATCAGCTCGGCGGTCAGGTCCAGCTCCGGGACCCCGTCGACCGCCGCGCGGACCTGGTCCAGCAGCTCGCCGTAGCGTTCGCGCCAGTTTGGCAGGGGCATGATCGGCGCGATGGTCAGCCCGACGGGATAGCCGTCGAGCGCGAGCCGGCGCAGCGCGGCGAGCCGGTCCGGCACCCGCGCCGTGCCGCCCTCGAACCGTTCGCTGACCGGGGCGCAGTTGACGCTGAACCGGACCCGGGTGCGGCAGTGGTGGGGCAGCCCGACGAAGGTGTCCACGTCGGCGTACTTGGTGGTCCAGCGCAACTGCACGGGCGCGTCCCAGTCGGCGAAGTGCCGCACCGCCCGCCGCCAGCTGCCGGTCAGGTGTTCCAGCGCGAGGGGGTCGGTGTAGCAGGACGCCTCGAAGGTGGTGCCCTCGTCGGCGCGGCGTGCGTTGCGGCTGGTCACCGTTCCGCGCCCGGCGTACGGGGCCAACCCGGCCAGGATGTCGTCGAGGTCCGCGTACACCCGGGTCACCGGCGGGCCGGAGAGCGAACCGGCGAGGTAGCAGTACTGACAGTGCGCGGGGCAGCCCTCGGCGAAATCGACGCGCCAGTCGGCGCTGGGCGCGATGGGTTGCAGGACACGCCGCGAGGGCGGGCTCACCACGATCGCCATGGTCGCCTTGGCGCGCGCGTACGTCTCGGAGTCGGTCTGCCCGCGTACGCCGGTGAGCCGGTTCGACCGCAGTCGTTCCACCTCGATACCCAGCGCCCGCACGCGGTCGACGATCCGCTGCCCGTGGGGGTGGTCCAGGGCGGCCGGGGTGGCCACCACCCGGCCCGGGGTCCAGCGGCGTGCCGGTCTCGCCGCCGGGGCGAGCCCGGCCAGGTCGCGGGTCGGCACCCGCTCGCCGCTGGCGTCGTGCGGCGCGGCGGGCACGTCCACGGCGAGCGGCTGGTCGACGTCGACCGCGTCCGGGCTGGTCATCCGGCCGGGGTACCCGCTGCCGCAGGAATCCCACCCGATCGGTCGACCGCCGATTGACGCACCGGGCGGCACCGCATAACCTTTCGTCTATCTGTAAACCTTGTGAACAGATAGTTCACGTCGACGCGGCGGCGCGCGTCCCGACCGAAGGGACGATCAGGTGATCGCAGAACTTCCCTCTCGTACCAGAAGGATCCTGTCGGTTTTCGTCGCCCTCGTCGTCGCCGTGAGCGCCGGCCTCGGCCTCGGCGTCGCGCGCAGCGCGCAGGCCGCGCCGACGTTCAAGGTCCTGGCCTTCTACAACGGCACCTGGGACGCCGCGCACATCGACTTCGACCGCGACGCCCGCGCCTGGTTCCCGCAGGCCGCCGCCCAGTACGGCTTCTCCTGGGAGGCCACCACCAACTGGGGTCTGCTGAACACCGCGAACCTGGCCCAGTACAAGGTCATCATGTTCCTCGACGACGCTCCGCCCGCCGCGCAGCGGCCCGCCTTCCAGCAGTACATGCAGAACGGCGGGGCGTGGATGGGCTTCCACGTCAGCGCGTTCACCACCGACCCGTCGAGCTGGAGCTGGTACTACAACACCTTCCTCGGCTCCGGCTCCTTCCAGACCAACACCTGGGGGCCGACGCGCGTCACGATGCGCGCCGACAACCGCACCCACCCGGCCACCCAGGGGCTCCCGGCGACCTTCGCGTCGTCGGTCAGCGAGTGGTACTCCTGGAGCAACGACCTGCGCCAGAACCCGGACATCGACATCCTGGCCTCCGTCGACCCGTCCAGCTTCCCGGTCGGCACGGACCCCAACCAGTCCTGGTACGGCGGCTACTACCCGCTGGTGTGGAGCAACAAGCGCTACAAGATGCTGTACGCCAACTTCGGGCACAACGCGATGAACTACAGCACCAACACCGGCCTGTCCTCCACCTTCGACAGCCCGCAGCAGAACAAGCTGCTAATCGACGGTCTGCACTGGCTCGCCGGCGCCGGCACGACGCCCACCCCGACGCCCACGCCGACGGGCACCGCCGGCCCGATCTCGCCGACCGCCTGGCACACCGTCGTCAACCGGGGCAGCGGCAAGTGCGTGGACGCCCGGGCCGCCGGCACCGCCAACGGCACCGCCATCCAGCAGTACGCGTGCAACAGCAGCGCCGCCCAGCAGTACCAGTTCGCGCCGACCAGCGGCGGCTACCTGCGGGTCAACAACCGCGGCAACAGCGCCCAGGTGCTCGACGTGACCGACCGGTCGACCGCCGACTCGGCGCCCATCCAGCTCTGGTCCTACAGCGGCGGCAACAACCAGCAGTGGCGGGCGGAATCCGAGGGCGGCGGCTACTACCGGCTGGTCAACCGCACCAGCGGCAAGTGCCTCGACGTGCCGGGAGCGTCCACTGCGGACAGCGTCCAGCTCATCCAGTACACCTGCAACGGCACGGCGGCGCAGTCCTTCCGGCTGGTGACCGTGTCATAGCGTCGCGGTAGCCTCCCGGCCATGGCGATTCCCGACCTGGTGCCGATCGCGCACGAGCCCGACTACCGCACCAGCACGATCGGCCGGTACGACAAGGGTCAGTTCTTCGGCTCCGTCACCGCCACGCTCGATGACGGTGGCGGAGCCGACGACGACTGGTACCGCCACAAGCGGTGGTACGCGGTGCTGCACCGGTTCGACGCCGACGGCGTGCACACCGACTCCGACATCTGGTTCGCCGGCACCAGCGAGACCGAGGACGCCTCCGTCGACCGGGCCGAGGCCCGCCTCGCCGAGTGGCTCGACGCGCTGCCCGGCCGGGTCTTCGCAGACATCGCCATCGGGCTCTTCCAGGTCGAGGTCGACGGGCACGTCTTCGGACTGGTCGACTGGTCCGAGGAGTACGACGGTGCGGACCACGCCGAGTTCGTCCCCGACGACCTGGGTTTCGACCCGCCCTGGGACGGCTGCTACGACACCTGAGCCCGCGCGAGCCCACCCGGCGGCGAACCGCCGGGTGGGCGATATCCGTTGCGGGCGCACCGCCGCCCTCCTACTGTCGTCGGTGCAAGGTCAACCACACACACCCCGAGGGGAGTACGCCGTGCCGCGACGCGTCCGCACCGATGCCGCCTGGCGCCTGCTCCCTGCCGGCGGGTATGTGCCCGCCCTCGCCGAAGCCGGTGCCTGCCGCCCAGAGCGGTGCCCGCGCCCGGAGTGGCGCGACTGACGTCGACGCTGACGCGTCCGCCGGCCGCCCATCCCACCGGGATCGGGCGGCCCTTTCACATCCACGTACCGCCGCCGTGCGGCCGCCGCCGGCGCATGATCGATATCGGTCACCGCACGACAGAAGGAGACCACGATGGGATTCACCCCCCTGGCCGGTACCCGGGCGCCCGTCCGGGTCTGGACCGACCCGTACGCCATCGAGCCGCAGGCCGCGAAGCAGCTGCGCAACATCGGCGCGCTGCCCTGGGTGCAGGGCGTCGCCGTCATGCCCGACGTGCACTTCGGCAAGGGCGCCACCGTCGGCTCGGTGATCGCCATGCGACAGGCCGTCTCGCCGGCCGCGGTCGGTGTCGACATCGGCTGCGGCATGTCTGCGGTGCGTACCTCGCTGACCGCCGCCGACCTGCCGGACGACCTGGCCGGGCTGCGTTCCGCGATCGAGGCCACCATCCCGGTCGGCTTCGCCCAGCGGCAGGAGGCGGTCAACCCGCGCCGGGTCCGTGGCCTGGAGCAGGCCGGCTGGGACGACTTCTGGAGTCGGTTCGCCAGCCTGGACCGGCGGGTGGCGCAGCTGGAGACCCGGGCCCAGCGGCAGCTCGGGACGCTCGGCGGCGGCAACCACTTCATCGAGGTCTGCCTGGAGCAGGGCGGCGCCGACGAGGGCCGGGTCTGGCTGATGCTGCACTCCGGGTCGCGCAACATCGGCAAGGAGCTGGCCGAACGGCACATCGGAGTGGCCCGCAAGCTGCCGCACAACGTCGACCTGCCCGACCGGGACCTGGCGGTGTTCCTCGCCGGAACGCCCGAGATGGACGCGTACCGGCGGGACCTGTGGTGGGCGCAGGAGTACGCGCGGCGCAATCGGGCCGTCATGCTGGCCCTGCTCTGCGGTGTGGTGCGTGAGCACTTCCCGCAGGTCGGCTACGACGAACCCATCTCCTGCCACCACAACTACGTGTCCGAGGAGAGCTACGACGGGGTGGAGGTGCTGGTCACCCGCAAGGGCGCGATCCGGGCTGGCCGGGGCGACCTGGGCATCATCCCCGGGTCGATGGGCACCGGGTCGTACATCGTGCGGGGCCGGGGCAACCCGGACGCGTACTGCTCGGCCTCGCACGGCGCCGGCCGGCGGATGTCGCGGGCGCAGGCCAAGCGGACGTTCAGCACCGACGACCTGGCCGCGCAGACCGCCGGCGTCGAGTGCCGCAAGGACGCCGGGGTGGTCGACGAGATCCCCGGCGCGTACAAGGACATCACCGA
The DNA here is from genome assembly GCF_040608335.1 of Micromonospora sp. NPDC005194. Taxonomy (NCBI): domain Bacteria; kingdom Bacillati; phylum Actinomycetota; class Actinomycetes; order Micromonosporales; family Micromonosporaceae; genus Micromonospora; species Micromonospora sp. NPDC005194. Next base: position 10,235 of record NZ_JBEXIA010000050.1, read on the forward strand.
GGTGATGGCCCAGCAGGAGGACCTGGTGGAGGTGGTCGCGCACCTCAAGCAGGTCGTCTGCGTGAAGGGCTGACGGGGGTACGCGCGGGCCGGGAGCACCGGCCCGCGCGGCGTCTCCTCAGAAGCCGACGAAGACCCGGCGGAGGTCGTCCAGGGTCAGCGGACCGGTCACCTGGACCCCGTCCGGCGTGTACTGCGGCCCGAGCCGGCCGACCACCAGCCGCAGCCACGTCTCGGCCGGCAGGGACAGCTCGCCGTCGGGCTGCTCCGGCGCGTCGGTCAGCGTGATCTGCTCGCCCAGCCGCAGCCCGAACGTGCGCTCCGGGTCCCGCAGCCGGACCAGCAGGGTGGCCTCCCGGCCGCCCAGCTCCTGCGGCCGGCCCGTCCAGCCCAGCATGCCGCCGATCTGCTCGATCAGCAGCGGCACCGCCTCCGGCGTCACCGCCGCGAACGGGTTGAACGCCACCTCGGCGTCCCACTGGTGCAGGGCGAACTCGCTGAGCCGGAACCGGGCGGCGGTGGCCACGTCCACCGGCTCCGGCAGGAAGCCGAGGTTGATCCGCAACGTCGCGCGGGTGTCGGCGTCCAGCGCCTCGTACGCCTCGACCAGCCGCTGGTTGGACTCCAGGAAGCCGGCCGCGTGCTCCTCCGGGGACATGGCGTCCCAGCGCTGCCAGACGGTGCGGTTGAAGTCGCCGTCCGGGGCGGGCGTGCCGTCGCGGGCGGCGGTCAGCCCGGCGAGGCCGATCTCCGCGCCGCTGCCGAGGTGGCTGAGCACCTGGGAGACCTGCCACTCGCTGGCACCCGAGGGCCGGCGCAGGTCGTCTTCCTTGAGGTCGCGCACGAGCGCGGCGAGCTCCTCGTGGCCCGCCCGTAGCGCATGGATGATCTGGTCGGCAGCCGTGGACATGTGTCTCCTCAACGGATCTTCGACGATGGTCGGGACGCTACCGGACGGGTGCGCCGGCCGGGCCGCTCCGATCGGGAGCGGCCCGGCCGGCCGTGTCGTCCGGCTCAGCCCATGTGCACGGCGTTGCCGGCGGGGATGTCCTCCTTGCGCACCTTCACCAGGACCAGGGTGACCAGCCCGGCGAGCACGATCAGGGCCGCGCCCCAGGCGAACGCCACGCGGTAGCCGTGCACGAGCGCCTCGACCTGGGTGACCGGGTTCGGCGCCCGGCCGACCAGGTACGCGGCCACCGCGCTGGTGTAGAAGGTGTTCAGCAGCGCGGTGCCCAGCGAGCCGCCGATCTGCTGCGTCGCGTTCAGCGTCGCGCTGGCCGCTCCGGCGTCGTGCTCCGGCACCCCGACCAGCGCGAGGCTGGACAGCGGCACGAAGGTGAAGCCGAGGCCCATGCCGAGGATGACCTGGGCGGGCAGCAGGAGGGTGAGGAACGAGGTGTCCACGTCGATCTGGGTGAGCGTCAGCATGGCCACGGCGGCGAGCACGGCGCCGCCGACCATCAGCGGCTTCGCGCCCACCTTCGGCATCAGCTGGCTGGCGCCACCCGCCGCGATCAGCACGCCCGCGGTGACCGGCAGCGACGCGAGCCCCGCCTCGAGGGGCTTGTACTGCAACACCACCTGGAAGTAGAAGGTGAGGAAGAGGAACGCCCCGAACAGGCCGGCGCCGATAAGCGTGGAGGCGAGGTACGCCCCGCCCCGGTTGCGGTCCAGGATGATCCGCAGCGGCAGCAGCGGGTGGTTGGAGCGCAGCTCGATCACCACGAAGGCGGCCAGCAGCACCACACCGGCGGCGATGAAGCCGAGCGTCGCGGTGGCGTCCCAACCGTCCTCGGCGGCCTTGGTGAAGCCGTACACCAGGGAGACCAGGCCGGCGGTGACGACGACCGCGCCGGGCACGTCGTAGCGGGTGTTGCCGTGCGCCCGGCTCTCCGGCACCAGCGGGATCGCGAAGGCGATCGCCACGGCGGCGACCGGGATGTTGACCAGCAGGCACCAGCGCCAGTCGGCGTACTCGGTCAGCACCCCGCCGAGCAGCAGCCCGACCGCGGACCCACCGCCGGCGATCGCGCCGTACACGGCGAACGCCTTGGCCCGCTCCGTGGCCTCGGTGAACAGCACCGTGAGCAGCGCGAGCGCGGCCGGGGCGAGCAGCGCGCCGAAGGCGCCCTGCAACGCGCGGGCGGCGAACAGCATCTCGCCGCTGGTGGCCAGACCGCCCAGCGCGGACGCCAGCGCGAAGCCGACCATGCCGACGAGGAACGTGCGCTTGCGACCCCAGTAGTCGGCGATCCGGCCGCCGAGCAGGAGCAGACCGCCGAAGGCCAGCGTGTAGGCGGTGATCACCCACTGCCGGTTCGCGTCGGTGATCCCCAGGTCCGCCTGGGCCTGCGGGAGCGCGATGTTCACGATCGTGGCGTCCAGGACGACCATCAGCTGTGAGACCGCGATGACCGCCAGCGCGATCCAGCGCCGCGGGTGCGGCGCGCCTGTCGACGTCCCGGCGCCGGGTGCGCCGGGGGCTGTCGAGGTGGTTCCGGGCATGGTGAAGCCTTCCGTGGTGCGGATGTCGAGGGATCAGGCCTGGGACGGGCGGTCGTGCTGGTAGCGGAGCACCGGGATCAGCACCTGGTCGACGACCTGGGTGAGGAACGCGTCGTCGGCGGGCAGGCCGTGCGCGACGACGCGGGACAGGGTGAGCGCGGGCGCCAGGTCGTGGAACAGCTCCCGTTCACCGGCGTCCGGGGGGATCTCCCCGCGGGCGGCGGCGCGGACGAGGATGGCCGTGCTGGCCACCCGCCCGGCGGGCAGCACCTGGTGGCGTACCAGGCGTTCCAGCTCCGGGCTGGTCCGCATGGCGAAGGTCAGCGCCTGCATCAGGTCGCAGTCGGCGACGCAGATGGCTGCGGTGGCGCGCAGCAGCTCGATCAGGTCGCCCCGCAGCGAGCCGGTGTCGGGCGGGTTGTGCACGCCGACCTGACGGTCGCGCAGGGCGGCGACGACCAGCTCGGCCTTGCCGTCCCACCGCCGGTAGATGGTGGCCTTGCTCACGTGTGCGCGGGCGGCGACGGCGTCGATGGTCATCCGGTCGTAGCCGACCTCGCGCAGCAGGTCGATCACCACGGTGAACAGGTCGCTGGACGTGCAGCGCGCGGCCCGGGCGGCCGGCACCCCGACGCCCGCGCTCACCTGCTGACCATCCAACACCCGAAGACCCCCCGCGAAACGATGTCGTACCGACCCTAGTTCGTTGCTGGCCGTTCCTGCAGGCTTTTATGAGGTGCGTCGCACCCGGCGGACGAAACGGTTACGTTTCTGTCCCACGTCGGGCGGATGAACCCCGTGGTCAGCTCCCGGTGGGCGCGAGGATCACCGGCACGACCACGGTGTTGATCCGGGCGCCGTCGCGCGCGGACACCTCGTACACCTCGATCGTGCCGTGCTGCTCCCGGGCCGTGCGCCAACCGACCACCAGCCGGTAGGCGCCCCGGCAACCACTGCCGCAACTGGCGGTGCCGAAGCCGGTGGCCACCTCCCGGCCGGCGGCGTCCAGCACCCGGATGCTCACCGTGGCCTCGAACACGTCGGCGGTGCCGGTGACGGTGAGGGGGGCGGTGACCCGCTCGCCGACGCTCGGGGCGGTCACCACGATCGGCGCGAGCAGGTCCGGGTAGTCGGCCCGGCCGACCGGTGCCCCGCCGGGGAAGCGGACCTGCCGGACGGTGGGGAACTGGGTGAGCGTCCACACCACCTGCGCCTCGCGCAGCCGCCGACGCTCCGCCGGGTCGTTGCCGGACGGAACGGGACCGAGCGTCGCCACGCCGTCGGTGATCCGGGTGACCTCGACACCGGCCGGCAGCAGGGTGACCATCCCGGTGGCGGCCTCGGCCGGCGTTGGCCCGGCGGCCAGTTCGGTCAGCGCGAGCCGGGACGTCGTGAGGGTGGCCGGCCGGGTGCGCCGGGTGGGGACGAGCAGGCCGTTTCGCACGTACCACAGCTCGATCGTCACCGGGTCCGCCCGGCGCGTGGCGGCTGTCGGTGCCGGCGGACGCGGCGCGGTGCGGGTGGCCACCGGCGACTGTGGTGGCCCGGACGGCGGGGTGGGCGCGGAGGTCGGGCCTCCGGCGGGCGGGGTGCTGTGCGGCGGCGCGGTGGGCGCCGCGCCCAGGACGCCGGAGCGGGGCGTGCCGCACGCGCCGAGCAGAAGCGCGGCGACGAGCACCGGCACGCCGACCGCGCGCCACCCGCCGCGCCGGTTCACGCTGACCGTGCCGCGGCGGCTCATCCGTCACCGCCCGTCGGGCCGGCGGGCGCCGCCTCGGCGTCCTCGTCGAGGTGCCCCGCCGGGCGTGGCACGCCGCCGGGCGGCCCGTCCGGGCCGTGCGCGGGCAGCTCCAGACGGAACCGGGCGCCGGCACCCGGCGCGCTGCGGACGCTCAGCACCCCGCCGAGCAGGGCGGCGTGTTCCCGGGCGATGGCCAGGCCGAGCCCGCTGCCCGGCGCGGAACGCGAGGCGTCGACCTTGTGGAACCGGTCGAACACGTGCGGCAGGTGCTCGGCGGGAATGCCCGGCCCCTGGTCGGTGACCTCGAAGACGACGAGCGCGCCCGCCCCGGTGACGGTCGCCCGAATCTCGCCGCCGCCGTGCTCGACCGCGTTGGTGACCAGGTTGGCCAGGACACGCTCCAGGCGACGCGGGTCCGTGCGCAGCGCGACCGGGTCGCCGGTGACCAGCACGCGGTCCGACCAGCCGCGCGCCGCGACGATCGTGCGCAGTAGCGCCGGCGCGTCCACCGGCTCGACGTTCGGCCGTTCCCGCCCTGCGTCCAGCCGCGAGATCTCCATCAGGTCCTCGACCAGGCGACGCAGGCGGACCACGTCGCCCACCAGCAGCCGGGCGGCCGGCCGGGCGTCGTCGGGCAGCCGGTCCAGCTGCTCGCGCAGCAGCGAGGCCGCGGCCACCAGGGCGGTCACCGGGGTACGCAGCTCGTGCGCCACATCGGCGGTGAACCGCCGCTCCCGGGCCTGCGCGGCCGACAGGGCGGCGATCTTCGACTCCAGCGCCTCGGCCATCTCGTTGAACGACGCCGCCCAGACGCTGAACTCGTCGCGCCCGCGGACCGGCAGGCGGGTGGCGAGCAGCCCTTCGGTGAGCGCCCGGGCGGCGCGGCTGGCCCGACCCACCGGCTCCAGGGTGCGGCGGGCCAGGAGATGGCCCACCCCGGCGGCGACCAGCACGACGAGCACCCAGCCGGCCAGCAGTGCGGTGCGCACCTGACCCAGGTCGGCGGCGATGTCGTCCTCCACGGTGATCACGTACAGCTCCGCGGTCGAGCCGGGGATGCGTCCGCCGACCACCAGCAGTCGGGGTCGCTGGCCCGGCGCCGAGCGCTGGTAGGCGAGCTGCCCGTCGGCGACCGAGGCCCGCAGTCGCGTGCCCAGGGCGGGGGCGTACGCGGGATGGGAGGGGCGGGTCGGGCCGTCGACGAGGACGACGTGCCGGCCGCTGCCCTCGAAGCTGGCGAGCAGTTCGGTGCCGCGCTGCTCGGTCAGGGGCAGGAACTCACCGGCGAGCAGGAGCTGGTAGCGCGCGTCGGCGGCGGCCTCGTGCAGCGAGGCGTCCAACCAGGACTGTCGCAGCAGCACTCCCGCCCCACCGGCGAGCAGGCCGGCGGACACCCCGGCGACCAGCACGAACGCGATCGTCAGCCGGCGCCGCAGGCGGCCCGGCGCCACCGCTCGTCCGGCCATCGCCGACCTCCCGTCAGAGCGTGGACAGTTTGTAGCCGGCGCCGCGCACCGTACGGATGCGCCGTGGGTGCGCCGGGTCGTCCTCGACCTTGGCGCGCAGCCGCTGCACCGCCACGTCGACGAGCCGCGAGTCGCCCAGGAAACGGTGGTCCCAGACCAGGTCCAGCAGCAGTTCCCGGGTGAAGACCTGGCCGGGGCGTCGGGCCAGCTCCAGCAGCAGACGGAACTCGGTGGCGGTCAGGGTCACCTCGCGGCCGTCGCGGCGTACCACGAAGCCGCCCGGATCGATCTCCAAGTCGCCGACGGCGATGGTGTGCGACCCGGCCGGCGCGCTCGCCCGTCGCAGCACCGAGCGGACCCGCGCCACCAGCTCGGGCAGGTCGAAGGGTTTGCGCAGGTAGTCGTCGGCGCCGCATTCGAGGCCGACCACCACGTCGAGCGTGTCGGTGCGGGCGGTCAGCATGAGGATCGGCACCTGGCTCGTGCGCCGGATCTCCCGGCAGACCTCCAGACCGTCCAGGCCGGGCAGCATCACGTCGAGCACGATCGCGTCGACCGGGTGCGCTCGCCAGGTCATGAGCGCCTGCCGCCCGTCGACGGCGGTGTCGACCCGGAAGCCGGCGCGACGCAGACCGAGGGCGGTGACCTCCCGGATGGAGGCGTCGTCCTCGACCACCAGCACGCGGCCCTCCACCACCTGAGGGTAGACCCGCCGCGACGCCGCGCAGCCCTGGCGAAACGGTCGGTGTCGACGGCCCGGTCGGGTCCGGGGCACGGGAACGGTCGCCCGACCTCCGGCGGGTGATCCTCGATCTTGGCTACGGCTACCATCGGGTCGCCAACGCGATGGCCGTCGATGGCCAACCTGCTCCGGGCTGTCGCCATCCGCGTGACCAGTTCACCTGAGAGGACACGACGTGCAACGTCATGGCTGCGTGATCCGGCTTCGCCCGGAGCACCGGGAGACCTACCTGCGCTTACACGCCGAGGTCTGGCCGAGCGTCGAGAAGACGCTGCGCGAGGCGAACTTCCGCAACTACACCATCTTCCTCCACGACGACCTGCTCTTCGGCTACTACGAGTACGTCGGTGACGACTACGAGGCCGACCTGCGGTACATCGCCGCCGACCCGCAGACGCAAGAGTGGTGGAAGCTGACCGACCCGTGCCAGGAGTCGCTCGCCGAACCCGGATCGGGGGACTGGTGGGCCCCGATGCGGGAGGTCTGGCACCTGGCCGACGAGGCGGCTGGAGGGGCACCCGAGCAGACCCCGGCGAGCTAGCTGCCCGTGGTCGGGTGTCGCGTTGGTGGCTGCGCACGATGCCCGCTTGGCCGTCCGCCTCGACGGGCGGGCGGACGGCCAAGCGGATCGCCCCACTGCGGCTCCACTCACCACTGGTGGGCGACGTCCAGCACGATGCGGCTGTGTGTGCCGGGGCCGGCGAGCGTGAACGTGCGGAACGGCAACCGAGCCCGTACGCCGACCGCGAAGGTGCTGTAGCCCTCGAAACTGCCGCCGAAGACGACGTCGCGCAGCGTTGAACAGCGCAGCAGGTTCGCGACGTGCTCGCCGACCGCGTAGGGCACGGTGCCCTGGTGTTCGGCGTCGTACGCCGGGGCCCGCAGCGAGACCCGCAGCAGCGCGCCCCCGGCGGTGTACGGCGACAGCGCCAGCCCCTCGCCCTCGGTCCACGTCTCGCCGTAGCCGACCGCGTAACCGTCGACCGGTCCGGCGAACTCGAAGACCACCCGGTCGTAGCAGTCGTGCTGCCCGGTCCGTACGGCGACCAGCGGGGCGTCGCTCAGCGTGCCGGCCGACTTGTCCGCGCTGCCCCAGGTGATCCCGCAGGACGCCGACCCGGTCGTGGTGCCCGCCGCGGTGCTGCTGCCCGCGCTGGCGACCAGACCGGCGAGGACGACCGCCAACGCGGTAAGTGTGCTCCTGATCCTCATGGTGCTCTCTCCGCTCGATGCCGGGGTCACGTCGCGGCAGCGTTGCCGGTGACCCTCTGCCGTCACGGTCGCCCGCCCGCGGCACGCGAGCTTCGCCGCGGCGTAACCGCTGGGTAACAGTGGCCGGCGGCCGTCGGTCGCCGGCCGACCGCGGGGGAGTGCGTGCCCCTGCTCCGACCCGAGGTCGGGAAAGGCCCCGACCCGACGTGGCGGTGTCACCCACGCCGTCCCACAACGCGGTACTGTGCCTGGCAGTCGACACATTCGAGGTGGACCCGTGCCTACCGTCGTCGTCCTCGCGCTGACCCTCGCCCTCGCGCCCGCGCCGTCCCCATCGGCCACCTCGGGCCCGGTCGGCGACATCCTCGGTGGCGTCGGCCGGGTCGTCGACGATCTGCTCGGCGGCCAGGGTGCGCCGAGTGCGACGCCGACGCCGAGCGTCAACCCCACCGCGACGTCCGCGCCGACCCGGCCACCAGCGACCGGCCAGCCCAGCCCGACCGCGCCCGGTGCGACCGCCGCGCCCGCCGGGTCGTCGGCCGGTGTCCGAGCACCGGCCGCCCCCGGCCGGCCGGCCGAAGGCTCCGGCGCCGACGCCGACGAGGTCGCCGTGCCCGTGCGCACCGTCGACACCCCGGCGCCCGAGGTCCCGCCGGCGCTCGCCAACCCCGCCCGCGGTGGCTGGCCGCCGGTGTCCTACCTGCTGGTCGCGGCCGTCCTGGCGGTGCTGGCACTGCTGCTCCTGCGTCGCCGCGCGCCCGACTTCTCCGCCGCTCCCGCGCCGGATCCCGCTCCCGCGCCGGATCCGGACCCGGAACCGGATCCCGACCCCGGGCCGGACAATGTCCGCCGCCTGCCGACCAGCCTCAACGCCATCTACGAGCTGGGTCGGCTGGACGAGCGGCTCGAGCAGGAACGCCGCCGCCGCACCTGACGGACGGCCTCCCGGTCGTCGGGGTCAGTGCGCCGCGTAGGCGCCCTCGCGCCGTGGGATCTCGTCGTCGTACGCCCCGACCGGTCCGCGGTAGCGGGTCGTGCCGTTCGGGTACGGCCAGGCCCCGGCGCGGCACCCGTGCAGGCCCAGCGTCTGCTGCTGCATCACCGGCGCCGGCCGGCCCCGCCCCGGGCAGCGCTCGTGACCGAACCCGAGTTTGTGCCCCACCTCGTGGTTGACCATGTACTGCCGATAGGTGGCCAGGCTCGCGCCGTAGTCCGGCACCCCCGTGACCCAGCGCGCCACGTTGAGGACCACCCGGGCGCCGTTGCGGCACGACGTGTAGCCGTCCGGCACGTCCTGGCAGAGGGTGTCGCGGGTGCCCGGGGTCGCCAGGTAGATCGTGAAGTCGGTGGGTTCGTTCGCGCCGACCCGGCGCAGCCGCCACGTCCCGTCCGCCGTCCACCCGCGAGGGTCGTTCAACGTCGCGGAGATCGCCGTGGCGATGTCGCCCACCCGCAGGCCCCGGATGTCGCGCTCCACGGCGACCCGGTAGCGCAGCAACCCGCCGGTGCTCCCGCCGCCACCCGTCGTCTCGGCCGCGGCCACCGACCAGCGGTTGCTGCCGGTGGCGGGATAGCTGACCGGCACGACCGTGGGCGCCGCCGGCGCGACACCGCCGCTCCCGGCCACTTCCGCCGGACGTCCCGTCGCGACCGGTCCCGCCGAGGGCAGGCCGGCGGGGTCCGGTCCGCTCGCGGCGCCACCGGCCGGTCCCTTCCCGGCGGCGGGCAGGCCACACCCGGTGAGCAGCGCTACGACCAGCAGCAACGCCACTGGGGGCAGATACCCCCGACGGGTAGCCTTCGTCGACATGTCTTTCTCCCCTCGCGTGCCGGTCCGCGGCGACGCGGGAGAGAAGACGGGTGAGCCCGGCAAAAGGTTGACGTCGCGAGGACTCAACCTTCGCGGAGCCTCGCCCGTCTGAAAGGGTGTGGCACGGGGGAGGGTTCGCGGTGGCGCGGGGTGACGCGGAGTTCGTCGAGTTCGCGCGGGCGGCGTCCGCGCGACTGGTGCACGCCGCGTTCCTGATGACCGGCGACCACCACCAGGCCGAGGACGCCGCGCAGACCGCGCTGGTGCGCACCTACGCGTCGTGGTCGCGAATCCACGACGACGACGCCTACGGGTACGCCCGTCGCACCCTCGTCAACCACCTGGTGGATCGGTGGCGGCGGCCGATGCGGGAGTACCCCACCGAGGAGGTGCCGGAACAGCGGCGTGGCGACGTGGCCGACGACGTGGCCACCCGGCGCTGGTTGGTCACCATCCTCGGCGCGCTGAGCCCCCGGGAGCGGGCCATCGTCGTGCTGCGCTACTACTTCGACCTGCCGGAGGTGCAGGTGGCCCGGGAACTCGCCGTATCCGTAGGCACCGTCAAGAGCACCAGCTCGCGAGCCCTGGAGAAGCTGCGCACGGCCGCGCCGCGCACGGCCGACGAGGAGGCCCGCCGATGAGCGAGCTGGACCGGCTCCGCCACGCCATGCGGGCGACCGAGCGCCCCGACGCCACGCTCGATCTGGCCACCGTCATGCGTGCGGGCCGGCGGCTGCGGATCCGTCGGCGGGTCGCCGGGGGCGCGGCGGCGACGGTCGTGGCGGGGCTGGTCGCTGTCACCGTGGTGGCGGTCGGCGGGCCCGGGCCGACCGGTCCGGCGCCGACCGGTCCCGCACCGCCGGTCGCCGTCGCTCCGCCCTCGGCCGCTGCCACGGCATCGGCCGCGGCGTCGGCGTCGGCGTCGGGGGAGCCCACACCACCGCAGACGGTGGCCCCCGGGGTGCCAGGTCCGAAACCCCTGGGCAAGCTGATCGACACGGGGGTGCGGCACGGCGCCGACTGGCGGGTCTACTACGTCGTCGCGGTGTCGGTGCCCGGCGAGCCCAAGGTGACCATCGGGTTGGCCGCCGGTCGTCGCGCCCCCGACGGCACGTTGAGCACGGACATCCTGGTCAACGACGTCGAGGGCGCCGACCGCAGCCCCGGGTTCCACCAGATCGGCTACGACGAGCGCTCGTCGGCCGTGCCGGTGCCCACCTTCGGCTACTTCGTCGGCCCCGCCGAGCGGATCATCGGCACGGTGGCCGGTCGGCAGGTCGATGCCCGGGTGGCGCGCTGGAGCATCGACAAGCAGGTGGTGATCTTCTGGTTCGACCCGGCCACGCTGACGCCGGGGGAGCGCCTGGACGGCATCGTCGCCCGTGACCGCGGGGGCCGTCGGCTCTGAGGCGCTGGCGGTGACTCAGGCCGGGTCGGTCAGCCGGCGCTCGATGGTCACCGTCGTCCCCTCGCCGGTGGAGACCAGTCGTACGTCGCCGTAGGCGTTCATCAACAGTGCGCCCCGGCCCCGGTCCATGGCCGGCCGACGGTCCCGCCAGGTGCCGAAGTCGCGTACCGAGATCCGGACCCGGTCGGCACCCACCTGGAGCCGGACCCGCACCTCGGGGCGGCTGGGTCGTTGTGCGTGCTCGACGGCGTTGTTCATCGCCTCGGACGCGGCGAGCAGCAGATCCTGCAACACGTCCGTGTGGACGTCCAGCTCGTCCAACGCCAGCCGGACGTCCTGGCGCATGGCGGCCGCCGAGGTGGGCACGGACGGGTACGTCCACTCCGCGGCCAGGATGTCGCCGAGCCCGCCGTCGGCCGTGCCGACCACGGACCCGCCGGCCGGTTCTCCGTGGGCTGGTTCGGCGTTGGCCGGTTCCCCGCCAGCCGATTCCCCGCCGGCTGGTTCGGCGTTGGCCGGTTCGTCGTAGGCCGGTTCGGCGGGTTCGCTCTCGGCGGGCTCCGCCACCGGCGGAGCGGGCGCGACGGCGATTGCCCCGGCCGGTCGCGTCGACCTCGGGGCGTCGGCCGCGCTCAGGCTGTCGTCGGCGGTCCGCGCGGTGGCGTCGTCGCCGGACGGGTCGGTGCGGGCGCGGCGGATGGCAGCCCGGACGCGGGCGATCAGCTCCGCGGCGGCGAACGGCTTCACCAGGTAGTCGTCGGCGCCGAGGCTCAGGCCCACCACGCTGGCCTCCTCGCCGGCCCGGGCGGAGAGCACCAGCACCGGCAGCGCCCGGGTCGCCGGGTCGGCGCGTAGTCGGCGTACCAGGTCGAAGCCGTCCAGCACCGGCATCATCACGTCGGTGAGCACGAGGTCCGGCGGGTCCCGGTGGATCGCGTCGAGGGCCTGCCGACCGTCGGTGACCGACCGCACCCGCCAGCCCTGACCGGCGAGCAGCCGACTCAGGTACGCGCGCATGTCGCTGTTGTCGTCGGCCACCAGGATCCGGGCGCCGGCCAACTCGTCGGCGGCCGGGCCGGGCGCCGCGGCGGGCTCGACGATGCTGCCGGCCGGGTCGGTCAGCCAGCCCACCGCTTCTGAAACGGCGGCGCGGGCCACGTCGCCCCGCCCGTTGAGTGCCGGCCCGGTCGTCACCGCGCGCCGCGCCGCCGACCACGGCAGGGCCACGGTGAAGGCGGTGCCGGCACCCACCTGGCTGGTCACCCGGACCTCGCCGCCCTCCAGCCGGGTCAGCTCGTGAACCAGGGCCAGGCCGATGCCGGTGCCCTCGTGGCTGCGCGAGCGCGCGCCCTGCACCCGGTGGAAGCGCTCGAAGAGCTTCGGCAGGTCCGCCTCGGCGATGCCGATTCCGGTGTCGGCGACGGTGAGGCGTACCTCGTCGTGGTCGGCGTCCACGGCGATCCGGATCCGGCCGATGAACGTGTACTTCAGGGCGTTGGACAGCAGATTGGTGACGATGCGTTCCCAGTTGACCGGGTCGACGGTGACCGGCCGGGGCAGCGGCGGGCAGTCGACCTCCAGAGCCAGGCCGGCCCGTTCCACGGCGGCCCGGAAGACGCTTGCCAGCTCCGCGGTGAGCGCGGCGAGGTCGACCTCGCGGGCGTCGCTGCGAGCCCGGCCGGCCTCCAGGCTGGAGAAGGTGAGCAGGCTGTTGACCAGGGTCAACAGCCGGGTGGCGTTGCGCCAGGCGGTCTCCACCCGCTCCCTTTGCCCGGGTGCCAGCGGCGCGGCGGTGTCGGCGAGCGCGTCGGCGAGCGGCCCGAGCATGAGGGTCAGCGGCGTACGGAACTCGTGGCTGACGTTGGTGAAGAAGGTGGTCTTCACCCGGTCCAGCTCGGCCAGCGTCTCGGCCCGGCGCCGCTCCTGCTCGTACTCCTTCGCGTTGCGTACCGCAATGGAGACCTGTTGGGTCAGCAGTTGGTAGAAGGAGCGGTACGCCTCGTCCAGCTTCCGGTTGGGGCTGACGCCGGCCAGCAGGACGCCGAGCGGCTGGTCCTCGGCGGCCGAGGGCAGCGGCAGTGCCAGCGCGGTGCGAGTGGCATCGCCCCACGGGCCGGCGGGCAGGGGCAGTCGATCCGCGACGCCCGTCACGTCGGTGGGCCGACCCTGCGCGGCGTCCGGGAGCGCCCAGGCGCGGGCCGCCGGGCTCGGGTCGGCCAGGTCGACGACGTCCGGCAGCGCCCCGGCCACCGTGGGGTGACCCGCGTCACCGCCCGCGCAGGCCGTCCGGCGCAGCACCGCGCCGTCGCGCAGGTAGATCGCGGCGAACGGCACGTCCAGTGGGTGGTCGCCGATCGCGTCGATCAGCCGGGCGCAGGTGGCGTCGACGTCGACGGTGCGCCCGTCGCCGCGCAGGCTCAGGTCGCGCAGCAGTCGCAGTCGCCGTTCGCCGACGACCTGCTCGGTGACCTCGCTGCACACCGTCAGCACGCCGACGGTGCGGCCGTCGTCGTCGCGGGCGGGGGCGTGCGAGACGCTGAAGTACGCCTCCTCGCGGTAGCCGGCGCGCTCCAGCAGGAGCTGCAGAGCGGGCACCCAACTGGCCACCCCGGTCGCCATGGCCTGCTGGATCAGGGGCGCGAGGACGTCCCAGCCCTCGGCCAGGGTCACCCGCACGTCGTCGCCGAGCGCGGCGGGGTGCTTGTCGCCGATCAGGGCGGAGTACGCGTCGTTGTAGAGCTGGGAGAGGCGGTCGCCCCAGAGCAGGAGCATGGGGTAACGGGAGGAGAGCACCACCCGTACGGCCGCACGCAGGCTCTGCGGCCAGCTCGACACCGCGCCCAGCGGGGTGTCGGCCCAGTTCAGCTCTGCCATCAGCCGTCCGGTGTCACCGCCGTCGTCGAACAGGTCGGTGCGGGGTCGTGTCACGCTCGACCCGGCCTCATCGCTAAGCCCCCCGTTCCGGGCCCGACGACCCCTGCTGGCGTTACCTACCCATCCTGGCACCTCTACTCACCTGTGCCGACGTCGGTACCCATCGTCGAACCGGTGGGGGTTCGGGACGAACGTCCGATGCCGACGACATAGATCTCTGTAAGTGTCTCGGTTATCTCTCCAACCCCCGAGGAGCCCCCATGAGAGGCAGAACGCTGAGCGCGGGAATCGCGCTCACCGTGTTCACCGGGATGACGGTGACGCTGGCCGCCCAGCCGGTGACCGCGTCACCCTCCGCCCCGACGACAGCGGCCCGGCCGATCGCCGCGTCCGCCGCCGTCCTGGCGGCGCCGGACATCTCCGTCACCAACGTCCAGGCGCACCTGACCCAGCTCAACTCCATCGCCAGCAGCAACGGCGGCAACCGGCGGGCCGGCTCGGCCGGCTACACCGCCTCGGTCAGCTACGTGAAGAGCAAGCTCCAGGCCGCCGGCTACACCGTCAGCGAGCAGACCTGCTCCAGCTGCACGTACCCCTCGAACAACCTCATCGCCGAGTGGCCCGGCGGCCCGGCCGACCAGGTGGTGATGTTCGGCGCCCACCTTGACAGCGTCTCGGCCGGCCCGGGCATCAACGACAACGGCTCCGGCTCGGCCACCCTGCTGGAGAACGCGCTGGTCCTCGCCGCGCAGAACCCGACCATGACGAAGAAGGTCCGGTTCGCCTGGTGGACCGACGAGGAGCAGGGCCTCAACGGCTCCCGGTTCTACGTGAACTCGCTCAGCGCCACCCAGCGCGGCTACATCAAGGGCTACTACAACTTCGACATGGTCGGCTCGACCAACGGTGGCTACTTCATCAACCGGGTCACCTCCACGACGGCGGCGCCGCTGAAGGCGTACTGGGACTCGCTGGGGCTGCAACCGGAGGAGAACGTCGAGGGTCAGGGCCGCTCCGACGACTACTACTTCCAGCAGGCCGGCATCCCCACCTCCGGCTACGCCGCGGGCGCGAGCGCCCGTAAGACGAGCACCCAGGCGGCCAAGTGGGGCGGCACGGCCAACGCCGCCTACGACTCGTGCTACCACCGTTCCTGCGACACCACCGCCAACGTCAGCGCCACGGTGCTGAACCGGGCCGCGGACGGCGTCGCGTACGCGCTGTGGCAGCTCGCCGTGGGCGGCGGCACCCCGACCAACGACTTCTCGATCGCGGTCAGCCCGACCGCGCTCACCGTCGCCCGGGGAGCCAGCGCCACCGCCACGGTCGGCACCGCGACCACCGCCGGCTCCGCGCAGACGGTCAGCCTCACCGCGTCCGGGGCACCCAGCGGGGTGAGCGTCTCCTTCAGCCCGTCGTCGGTGACCTCCGGCGGGTCGGCCACGCTGACCCTGACCGCGTCGGCCAGCGCCGCCACGGGCACCGTCACCGTCACGGTCACCGGCACCGGGTCGGTGACCCGGACGGCCAGCCTCACCCTCACGGTGACCGGCACCGGCGGCTGCGCCGGCGGGCAGGTGATCGGCAACGGTGGCTTCGAGAGCGGCAGCACGCCGTGGACCGCGTCCTCCGGCGTGATCACCAACTCCAGCAGTCAGCCGGCCCGGACCGGGTCGTACAAGGCGTGGCTCGACGGGTACGGCAGCGCTCACACCGACACCCTGTCCCAGTCGGTGACCGTGCCGGCCGGTTGCGCCAGCTACACGCTGTCGTTCTGGCTGCACGTCGACACCGCCGAGACCACCACCTCCGCGGCGTACGACAAGCTGACCGTGCAGGTGGGCTCGACCACGCTGGCGACGTACTCGAACCTGAACGCCGCCAGCGGCTACGTGCAGCGCACGTTCAACGTGGCCGGGTTCGCCGGGCAGACGGTGACCCTGAAGTTCACCGGCACCGAGGACTCGTCGCTGCAGACCAGCTTCGTGATCGACGACGTGACGTTGCAGGCCAGCTGAGGGCGTACCCGTCGAAGGGGGCCGCCGCCGGGATGATCCGGCGGCGGCCCGTCGCGTCCTGGCTCAGGGGAGCTGCGGGTAGAGCGCGGCGACCCCGCCGGCGAGCCCGGCCTGCACCTGCCGGCTGATCTCGTCGGTGACGATCTCGTACGCGTCGGCCTCGATGCCATCGATGCCGATCCGGGCGATCGCCGCCGGGTCGGACTTCGGGGCGGTGACCCCGGCGGTCATCTCGGTGTCCATGTAGCCGACGTGCAGGCCGGCGACCCGGACGCCCCGCTCGGCGAGCTGCACGCGCAGGGCGTTGGTCATCGCCCACTCGGCCGACTTCGCGGCGCCGTACGCCCCGGCGTT
Organism: Micromonospora sp. NPDC005194; assembly: GCF_040608335.1. Lineage (NCBI taxonomy): Bacteria > Bacillati > Actinomycetota > Actinomycetes > Micromonosporales > Micromonosporaceae > Micromonospora > Micromonospora sp. NPDC005194. The sequence continues at coordinate 26,368 of NZ_JBEXIA010000050.1, forward strand.
GGGGAAGTTGACCCAGGACAGCACGGAGAGCACGTTGAGGATCGTCCCGCCGCCGTTGCCGGTGATGACCGGCGTGAACGCCCGGACCACCGACAGGGTGCCGAGGTAGTGGGTCTCCAGCTCCAGGCGGACGAGCGTGAGGTCGCCGTCGAGGAGGTCGGTTCCGGTGTCGATGCCGGCGTTGTTGATCAGCAGGTTCACGTCGCCGGCCAGCTTCGCGGCGGCGGCCACCGAATCGGGGTCGGTGATGTCCAGCCGGACCGGCGTCACGCCGGGCAGGTCGACGGAGTCGGGGTTGCGGGCGCCGGCGTAGACGGTCGCGCCCCGGGCGACGAGTTCGGCGGCGAGGTGGCGGCCGAAGCCCCGGTTGGCGCCGGTGACGAGGGCGGTGCTTCCAGCGATCTTCATGGGGGTGCTCCAGGTTCGTGGCTGGCCGAGATGGCGCGAGGTCGATTGCTGACCGGAACGCTATCCGGCTGACTTCTGCTGAGCAAAGTCAGCTATGTCACCGCGCGCACCCCGCGGATCGGGAATACGACCCGGACGCGGGCACGACCGCGGCGGTGACGACTCGTATCCTTTGCGCGAACCTCCGCACGAGCCGAGAAGGGAGACGGTGTGAGCAACCAGGCCGAGACGTTGGAGTTCCAGGCCGAGGCGCGTCAGCTCCTCCAGCTGGTGGTCCACTCGATCTACTCGAACAAGGACGTCTTCCTGCGGGAACTCATCTCGAACGCGTCCGACGCCCTGGACAAGCTGCGGCTGGCGACGCTCGTCGACAAGGATCTCGTCGCCGACATCGACGACCTGCACGTCGCCATCGAGGTCGACCGGGACGCCCGCACGCTTACCGTGCGGGACAACGGCATCGGGATGACCCGCGACGAGGTGGTCCGGCTGATCGGCACGATCGCCAAGTCGGGCACCGCCGAGCTGCTGCGCCAGCTGCGCGAAGCCTCCGACGCCCACGCCTCGCAGGACCTCATCGGCCAGTTCGGCGTCGGCTTCTACGCCGCGTTCATGGTCGCCGACCGGGTCACCCTGCTGACCCGCAAGGCCGGCGAGACCGGCGGCACCCGCTGGGAGTCCACCGGCGAGGGCACGTACTCGATCGAGGCGGTCGACGAGGCGCCGCAGGGCACCACGGTGACCCTGCACCTCAAGCCGGCCGACACCGAGGACAACCTGCACGACTACACCGCCGAGTGGACCATCCGCGAGATCGTCAAGCGGTACTCCGACTTCATCGCGTGGCCGATCCGGATGACCGTCGAGCGTCCCGGCGCCGAGGGTGAGCCGGCCACCAGCGAGGTGCAGACCCTCAACTCCATGAAGGCGCTCTGGGCGCGTCCCCGCGACGAGGTCGACGCCGCCGAGTACAACGAGTTCTACAAGCACGTCAGCCACGACTGGGCCGACCCGCTCGAGGTCGTGCACATGAAGGGCGAGGGCACCTTCGAGTACGAGGCGCTGCTGTTCCTGCCCAGTCACGCCCCGCTGGACCTCTTCTCCCCCCAGGGCCGGCGCGGCGTCCAGCTCTACGTCAAGCGCGTGTTCATCATGGACGACTGCGAGGCGTTGGTCCCCACCTACCTGCGCTTCGTCAAGGGCGTCGTCGACGCGCACGACCTGTCGCTGAACATCTCCCGCGAGATCCTCCAGCAGGACCGGCAGATCCAGATCGTCCGCCGCCGCCTGGTCCGCAAGGTCCTCGCCACGGTCAAGGACCTCAAGGCCAACCACCCCGAGCGCTACCGCACCTTCTGGACCGAGTTCGGCGCCGTGGTCAAGGAAGGGCTGATCGACGACACCGACAACCGGGACTCCCTGCTGGAGATCCTGTCGGTCGCCTCCACCCACGACGCGGCGGAGCCCACCGACCTGGCCGGCTACGTCGCGCGCATGAAGGACGGCCAGAGCGACATCTGGTACGCCACCGGCGACTCCCGCGCCACCATCGAGAACTCCCCGCACCTGGAGGCGTTCCGGGCCAAGGGCCACGAGGTGCTGCTGCTCACCGACCCGGTCGACGAGGTGTGGGTCGAGCGGGTCGGCGAGTACGACGGCCGGCCGCTGCGCTCGATCGCCAAGGGCCAGGTCGACCTGGACACCGACGAGGAGAAGCAGCAGGCCGAGGCCGAGCGCGAGCAGCAGCGGCAGGAGTTCGCCGCGCTGGTGGAGTGGCTGGGCACCACCCTCGCCGACAGCGTCCGGGAGGTCCGCCTCTCGTCGCGGCTGACCACCTCACCGGCCTGTGTGGTGGGCGACGCGCACGACCTCACGCCGACGCTGGAGAAGATGTACCGGGCGATGGGGCACGACGTCCCCTCGGCCAAGCGCATCCTGGAGATCAACCCCGGTCACCCGCTGGTCACCGGGCTGCGCAAGGCTCACGAGCAGGGCGACTCCACCGAGACCCTGACCGAGACCGCCGAGCTGCTGTACGGCCTGGCGGTGCTCGCCGAGGGCGGTGAGCTGGCCGACCCGGCCCGGTTCACCCGTACGCTCGCCGATCGGCTGGCGCGCACCCTGTAGCCGTTCGACCCCTCCGGCCGGCGGGTCGCCCGATCAGCGGGCCCCGCCGGCCGGTCCGGTTGCGTTGGCGTCCGCCAGCCGACGGCGGACCCCCTCGGCGTCCGGGTGCCCGAGTTCGTCGAGGATGCCCAGCGCCGTCCGCCAACTCCGCGCCGCTTCCGCCGGGTCGCCGACGTCGGCCAACGCCTCCGCGAGGTGCGTCAGCGTGTCCGCCTCGTAGTACCGGTCCCGGAACTCCCGGTACAGCTCAACCGCGTGCCGGTACGCGGCCACCGCCTCCGCGGGTCGTCCCGCGCGGTGCTGCGCGTAGCCGAGGGTGTCCCAGGTGGGCGCCTGGCCCTGCCGGTCGTCGAACTCGCGCAGCAGCTCCAGCGCCTGCTGGCACGCCTCCACCGCGGCGTCGTGCGCGCCGAGCTGGGCCCGATACCAGCCGACCGCGTTCAACGCCATCGCCTGCCCGTAGCGGTGGCCCGCCTCGCGGTACAGCGCCAACGCCGCCTCGGCATGCTCGACCACCTCGGCACGCCGGCCCTCCCGGTCGGCCACCTCGGCGAGGTCGAGGCAGGTGTGCCCCTGGTTGGCCGGGTCGCCCAGCTCGCGGAACAGCTCCAGCGCCCGCTGGAGCTGACCGGGCGCCTCGTCGAGCCGACCCAGGCGGGCGTGCGCCCGGGCCAGGCTGCGGTGCGCGTGCGCCTGCCCGGCCACCTCGCCGCCGCGCCGCGCCGCCGCCAGCGCCGTACGCTGCACCGCCAACTGGTCGTGCCAGCCGCCCTGCCGGTCCAGGAAACTGGTCAGGCTCCAGGCCAGCTGCCAGGCGTGTCGGTCGAACCCGCTGGCGGAGCATCGTTCGACAAGCGCGATCAGCACGTCGCGCTCGCGCGTGAACCAGGCCACCGCCTCGTCATGGTCGCCGAACTTTTCCGCCCGGACGCCGGCGACGGCCGGGGCGAGGGTGATCGGATCCCAGTGCGGGTGCAGCAGCACGGCCGCGCCGTGCGCGCTGTGCAGGTAGTGGTCGAAGAGCCGGCCGCGCGCCTCGGCCCGGTCGCCGGCCGGATCGTGTTCGGCGGACAGCTCGGCCGCGAAGGCCCGCAACAGGTCGTGCATGGCGTACCGGTCCGGGCCGCGCTCCAACACCAGATGCGCGTCGGCCAGCTCGGCGAACGCCGCCCGGACGGCCCGTCGACCGCCGCCGGCGATACTGACCGCGGCCGCCGTACTCACCGTCACGTCCGTACTTCCCCCGACCAGCCGGAACAGCCGCGCGGTCGACGCCGACAACAGCCGGTACGACCAGGACAGCGCCCCCCGCACACTGCTCTCGTGCTCTCCGGTGTCCAGTCCGTCCAGCCGGCCGTCGGCCCGGAGCTGCGCGCCCAACTCGGTCAGGGGCAGCTGGGGCCGGACCACCGCCCGGGCCGCCACCACGACCAGGGCCAGTGGCAGCCGGTCGCAGAGTCGGACCAGCTCGTCGACGGCGGCCCGCTCGACCCTCGCCCGCGCCCCGATCCGCGCGTAGAGCAGGGCCTGCGCGTCCTCGGCGGTGAGCAGATCCAGCACGACCGCCTCGGCGCCCTCGGTGGCCACCAGCCCGGTGAGCCGATCCCGGCTGGTCACCAGCACCAGGCAGCCGGCGGCGCCCGGCAGCAGCGGCCGGACCTGCGCCGCGTCCCGGGCGTTGTCGAGCAGCACCAGCATCCGCCGACCGGCGAGCAGACTCCGGTACAGCGCGGTCTGTGCCTGCTCATCCGCCGGCACCTCCCGCGGCGGCACCCCGAGCGCGGCCAGGAAACTCCGGACCACCTGCTCCGGGCTGCGCACCACACCGCTGTGGCTGTAGCCCTGCAGGTTGGCGTAGAGCTGCCCGTCGGGGAAATGTCCGGCGGCCCGGTGCGCCCAGTGCACGGCGAGCGCCGTCTTGCCCACCCCGCCCGCTCCGGAGAGCACCGCCAGCGGGACCGCCCCGGGTTGCGCCTCGGCGGACGCCCGCAGCGCGTCCAGACGAGCCAGCTCCGGACCGCGCCCGGCGAAACCCCGGACATCCGACGGCAACTGCGCCGGGATCGGGCGCTCCGGGTGCGGCCTGGCGACGAGGCCCGCTCCGGTGGGGGCGGGGGACGGTCCGGGAGTGGGCACGGTGATCTCACCGCGCAGGATGGCCTGGTGCAGCTGGCGGAGCTCGACGCCCGGGTCCGCGCCGAGCGCGTCGGCGAGGCGGTCCCGCAGCCGGGCGTAGTACGCCAGCGCCTGTGCGCCGCGACCGGCCGCGGCCAGCGCGTGCAGCAGCACGGCGGCGACCGGTTCGTCCAGGGGGTGGTCGTCGGCGAGCCGGGTCAGCGGGTCGATGACCGCTTCCGGCTCGCCCCGCCGCAGCAGGCCGCGGGCCCACTGCACGGCGGTGTCGGTGTGCCGGCGGTGCCAGTCCTGCCGGACCCGGGCCGCCCACTCGCCGGGCAGCCCGGCCAGCGGCTCGCCGCGCCACAGCTCCAGCGCCCGGCGCAACAGCTCCACCCGCTCGGGGTCGTCGTCGACCAGTCCATCGGCCCGGTGCCGCAGCACGTCGAAGTGCGGGCCGTCCACTGTCTCCGGTGGTTGGTCCAGCAGGTACCCGCCGGAGCGTCGTACCAGCGCGTCCGGTGCGCCCGCGTCGGCCAGCACGCGGCGGAGCCGGGCGAGGTAGACGTGCAGGTTGTGGCGAACCCTGGGCGGTGGCGTGTCGCCCCAGACCCGGTCCACCAGCGACTCCACATGGACCGGTCGGCCGACGTCGACCGCCAGCGCGGCCAGGACGGCGCGCTGGCGGGCTGCTCCGGCGTCGACCAGGCGGCCGTCCGCCCAGACCTCGACCGGCCCGAGGACCCGAATCTCCATGAACCGCCGCTCGCCGCATCGCCAGTCGGACAATCCGCCGACGGACGGCCGGATTGAGGTTCCGGCAGGAATTCGTCGACCTGCCGCGCAGATCATCGTTGGCACAGCGGCATCAATCAATGCGATGTCGGCAATTCGACTCACGGCCTGTTCCGGTCGTGACGACACCGGAGGTCACCATCGTGCGAAGTGCTCTACGAAGGTTCACGTCCGCCCTGCTCGGCGTGGTTGCCGTGGGCGCCGCGCTCGGCGTCGCCCCGAGCCCGGCCCAGGCCAACTACGCCTGCCCCTCGGGTCTGCTCTGCCTGTACGCCGGGACCAACTTCAGCGGGGACATCTTCCTGCTCGACGGGCCGTACAACGGCTGCAACGACGTCGGGCTGCCCTCGTACTTCCGCAACAGGACCCAGTCGATCATCAACAACCGGCCGTCGGGCACCGTCTCCACCTTCTGGGACAACGCCAACGCCACCGGCCTGCTCGGCTACCAGCACGCCTACGGCTACCGGGCGAACCTGGCGTACGACTCGGCCGCGATCGGAGGGAACTGGAACCAGCGGATCGAGGCGGTCCGGGTCTGCTGATCCGCGGACCGAAGCGGGCAGGGGGGTGCACGACGGCGCCGGTCGGAATTCCACGGGGGACTCCGACCGGCGCCGTCACGCGGCTCAGCCCGGGTAGTAGCAGACGTTCGGGATGACCGGGCCGCCGTTGACCCCGAAGATCGCGAAGCCCATGTACGCCCGGGTCTGCGGGCCGTACTCGCCGTCCTCGGCGATGTTCGCGTACACGATGTCTTCGTTGATCTTGTGTTGGGCGTACCGGACGGCGTCGCGGGTCTTCGGGCCGTAGTTGCCGTCGAGGCTCAGTGAGCGCGAGTAGCAGTTGTTCAGCGCCTCTTGAAGCACCAGCACCGCCGAGCCCGAGTGGCCGTAGGTGAGATAGCACTGCTTGTTCCCGGTCTGCCAACCAACGGTCGGCACGTGCATGTCCGCGCCGCCCGGATAGCCGCCGACCCGGTAGAAGGTCAGGCTGGTGCAGGGGCTGGACGCGTGCGCGGCGGTCGGTGCGAGCAGGGTCAGGCCGGCGCTGGCCAGGACGGTCACGAGGGTGGCGGCGGCGCTGCGGCGGCCGATGCGGCTACGGTGGATCGGCATGCTCTCCTCCTGGGAAGGTTGCCGGGGTCGACCCGGTGTGCTTCCGAGCATCGCGGCCGTCGATCTATGGTTTCCTGCCCGAACGTCAATTCCCAGGAGCGCCGATGCCCGTCGACGCCGTGATCTTCAGCGGGCAGGGACCGCACGCCGAGCTGGCGTGCCACGATCGGCGCCTCCTGGGAGCACGGCCGCTCCCACCACCCGCCGATCGGCCCGTTCCTCACCTCGAACTGCTCCGTCGCACCGTCGCCTGGCTGCGTACGGGCGGTGACATCCGGGCCTGATCGGAATCGGTCCATGATGGTCGGTGCACAGCCGCGCGTGGTCCGCAACCGCTGGCAGAGGCGCCGCGTGTGCGCCGGTGAACAAGTTCACAAGCGTTGGGCGAGGGTCACCGACCGTGCCTACCGTCGATCGAGTCCACCACCGTGGACACCACGACCGGCAACGCCAAATCCTGCCCCCGGTCGTCGGATACCAGAACCCCGGGCAGGAGCGGGGGACCCACGTTCCTCGGTGCATGTCACCTCGGGGTGAAGCCGCCACCGCGCGGCCGGGCTCCTCGGCCCGAACCCGACAGCTCACCTCGCCGGCGTGGAGGAACCACACATGACGTCTGTCCACACGCCCCGTCATCGACGGGTCACCACCCGCCGCGTCGCCGTCGGCACCCTGGCCGTCGGCGCGATCACCGGCGCCGTCGCCCTCTTCGGCCCCGCGGCCCCGGCCCAGGCCGGTGTCAACTGGGACGCGATCGCCAAGTGCGAGTCCGGCGGCAACTGGAAGATCAACACCGGTAACGGCTACTACGGCGGGCTGCAGTTCTCCCAGGGCACCTGGGCCGGCTACGGCGGCAAGAAGTACGCCGCCCGTGCCGACCTGGCCAGCCGCGGCGAGCAGATCGCCATCGCCGAGAAGGTGCTCGACGGGCAGGGCATCGGCGCGTGGCCGACCTGCGGCCGCAAGGGCGGCTCGTCGGGCGGCTCCGCCACGAAGTCCTCGACGAAGTCGACCGCGAAGTCGTCGAAGTCCACCGCCCCGAAGGACCGGTCCACCGCCCCGAAGGACCCGTCCACCGCCCCGAAGGACCCGTCCACCGCCCCGAAGGAGCGGTCGTCGCGCGGCGACCAGCCGGCGACCCGCAACCACGAGCGCACCGCCCCGGCGGCCAGCGGCGACACGTATGTGGTCAAGCCGGGGGACACCCTGTCGGAGATCGCCGACAGCCACCGCCAGGCCGGCGGCTGGCAGGCCCTGTACGAGCGCAACCGGCAGCTGATCGGCGCCGACCCGGGTCTGATCTTCCCGGGCCAGCGGCTCAGCCTGTAAGAGCACCAGCAGCGGGGGCGGGGCCCCGGAGACGGGCGGCGGCGGCGGGCGCC
>NZ_JBEXIA010000051.1:0-33415 GCF_040608335.1 Micromonospora sp. NPDC005194
CGCGCCGGAGCGGATCGACGAGTACGCCGCCGCCGAGGCGGTACGTCCCTTCGACCTGGCCCGGCGGCCGACCACCGACGCCACCAGCCGGGCGAACTCCTCCAACCGGGCGATCTGCCCGGCGCCGCCGTCGTCGAGGGTCTTGCCGAAGCGCAGCGCGTCGTGGCGGGGCGTACCCGCCATCTCCTCGCTCGGCGGGGCCTCGTCCAACGAGGTGAGCAGCAGGTAGACGTCGATGCTGTCGACTCGGATCTCGCCGCTGTCCGAGCGGTTGAGCCGCCGCCGGCAGCCCACCTCGGTGACCGTGGAGACCGGCACGACCCGCAGGGACGACGTCATCGATCCCGGCGGCCCCTCCCCCGGCGGCACGTCCTCGCCGTGCCAGAGGATCAGCCGGCTGCCGTCGCAGACGACGACCTCCTGCCACACGCCGTTGACCTCGTTGACGAAGCGTTCCAGGGTGAAGCCGAGCACCGAGGCGCCGCGCAGCACCCCGCCGAGCGCCTCCAGGGCGACGTCCGGGTCGCGCAGATAGGCCCGCGCCGCCGACTCCAGGTCCTGGTAGGGCGACCAGTCCGGAAACACGGCGGGCAGGTCGCCGCCGCCGTAACCCGGTCGGCTCATGCCGCCGCCTCCCCCCGCTCGCCGATGGTCACGGCCTGTCCATCTCCCCCGTCGCGTCGGGCTGCGCGCCGGCGGCCCGGACAGCGGCCGCCTGCCGGGCCGCCTCGGCCTCGCGCAGGTCCTGCCGGCGCTGGGCGTACGCCTCGGTGCCCTTGCTGGGCTTGCGGCGGCGCGGCGGCGCGGTGACGCCCGGGGCGAGCTTGCGCGCGGAGACCAGGAACGCGGTGTGCGCGATCATCCGGTGGTCGGGGCGGACGGCGAGGCCCTCGGCGTGCCAGTCGCGCACCAGCGACTCCCAGGCGCGGGGCTCGGTCCAGCCGCCGCGCTCACGCAGCGCCTCGACGAGTTCGGAGAGCTGGGGGGTGGTGGCCACGTAGCCGATGAACACGCCGCCGGGCACCAGCGCCCGCTCGACCATGTCGAGGGTCTCCCAGGGGGTGAGCATGTCCAGGATGATCCGGTCGAAGCCGGTCTCCTGGCACTGTGCGACGTCGCCGACGTGCAGGTGCCAGGAGGGGTGCGGCCCGTTGAAGAACGCCTCGACGTTGCGCTTGGCGATCTGGGCGAAGTCGTCGCGCAGCTCGAACGAGTGCAACTCCCCCTCGGTGCCGACCGCGCGCAGCAGCGAGCAGCTGAGCGCGCCGGAGCCGGCGCCGGCCTCGAGGACCTTCGCGCCGGGGAAGATGTCGCCCATCGCGACGATCTGCGCCGAGTCCTTCGGGTAGATCACCTGGGCGCCGCGCGGCATGGACAGCACGTAGTCCGAGAGCAGCGGGCGCAGCGCCAGGAAGGCGGTTCCGCCGCCGGAGGTGGTCACCACGCTGCCGTCGGGCAGCCCGATCAGCGCGTCGTGGGCCAGGATGCCGCGGTGGGTGTGGAACTCCTTGCCGGGCTCCAGCGTCACGGTGTGCATCCGCCCCTTGGGGTCGGTCAGCTGCACCCGGTCGCCGGGCCGGAACGGGCCACGGTGCACGGGTGTCAGCGCCGGGCTGGCGGGGTCGGCGGCGACGGTGGAGGGAGTTGCGGTCACGATGTCATCTTCCGGTTGGGTTCGAGGAGCTGTGCCAGGTCCCCGATGTGCAGAATGCCGACGACATCTTCGCCTGACGTCACCACGTACTGCGCGCCCGGGTGGGTCTGCACGGCCTCCATCACCCGTTCGCCGTCCAGCCCGACCGGGAGGGTGGGGAGCCCGGCCAGTGCGCGGGCGACGGCGTCCACCGCCAGCCAGGGGCGGCGCTCGGCGGGGACGGCCGCGGCGGCGGCCGGGTCGACCAGCGCCACGGGGTGGCCGGTGGAGTCGGTGACCAGCAGCGCGGCGTTGGGCTGCCCGCCCTCGGCGCGGCGGCGCTGGGCCTCGGACAGCGGCGTGCCGGTGGGCACCGGCCAGATCGGCCGCGCCAGTCGGGACAGGTCGATAAGCGGGAACCGCCGGCTGACCCGCGCGGCGCGGATCGACTGCCCGGCGCCGCGCCAGAGCGTGACGGCGACCAGCAGCATCAGCGGCAGCGCCACCGGCGCCAGAAAGTCGGTCAGGGTCAGCAGTCCGACCAGGGCGGCGGTGCCGACGGCGACGACGCGGCCCGCCCAGCCGGCGACCTCGGTGCCGCGGTGCCGGTCGCGGGTCAGGCCCCACACGGCGGCGCGCAGGGCACGCCCGCCGTCCAGCGGCAGCCCGGGGAGGATGTTGAACAGCGCGACGATGACGTTGCTCAGGGCGAGCTGGAAGGCGAGCTGGTGGGCCACGGTGCCCGGGGGCAGGGCCAGGGTGGCGGCGACCGCGAGGACGCCGAGCACCGCGGACACCGCCGGGCCGGCCAGCGACACCAGCAGGTCGACCTTGGGTGTCGGGGCGTCCCGGTCCATCTCGGTGTACCCGCCGAGCAGTTCCAGGGTGATTCCGCGCACACCGATGCCGTAGCGGCGGGCGGTGAGCGCGTGACCCAGCTCGTGCAGCAGCACCGAGCCGAGCAGTGACACCACGAACCCGAAGCCGATCAGATAGCCACTGACCTGCGGCAGGTCCAGTTGCCGGCGGGCGAACTCGGCGTAGAGCACGGCGACCAGCACGGCGAGCAGGAGCATCGAGGCGTTGAGGTGCAGCGGCACCCCGAGCACCCGGCCCACGCTCAGACCGGGTCGCCGGTCGGACCGACGCGGCGGCCGGGATGTCTGCTCCATCGCACCGATGCTACGGACCGGCCCGGCGTGGGGCGGGCGGCGGGCGGTGTCACACCGGTGCCCTAACCTTTGCGGACATGACGGCGGAACCGGTCACCACCCCCCAGTCCTCCTCCCCGGCGCAGACACCGCCGACGGTGCGGGCCTCGCTGTCCCCGTCGCGGGCGGCGGATTTCAAGACCTGCCCGCTGCTCTACCGGTTCCGCAGCATCGACCGGCTGCCGGAGCGGACGACAGTCGAGCAGGCCCGGGGCACGCTGGTGCACGCGGTGCTGGAGCGGCTGTTCGACCTGCCCGCGCAGGCCCGCACGCCGGCCGCGGCCGGCGACCTGGTGGCCCCGCAGTGGGACCGGCTGGTCACCGAGCAGCCGGAGCTGGCCGGGATCTTCGACGGCGCCGAGCCGGCCGGCCCGGTGGAGTTCCTGCGCTCCGCGGCGGGGCTGCTGGAGGGCTACTTCGCCGTGGAGGACCCGACCCGGCTGGAGCCGGCCGAACGGGAGAGCCTGATCTCGGCGGTCGTCGACGAGGAGCTGCTGATCCGGGGCTATCTCGACCGGCTCGACGTCGCCCCGGACGGCGCGCTGCGGGTGGTCGACTACAAGACCGGCGGCGCGCCCCGGGAGGCGTTCGAGGCGCGGGCGCTGTTCCAGCTGAAGTTCTACGCGTTGGTGCTGTGGCGCACCCGGGGGGTGGTGCCCCGGGTGCTGCGCCTGCTCTACCTGCGCGACGCCGAGGTGTTGGATTACACCCCCGACGCCGACGAGCTGGTCCGCTTCGAGCGCACGGTGGTGGCGTTGTGGCGGGCGATCGAGCAGGCCACCGCCCGCCAGGATTTCCGACCTCGTCCGAGCAGGTTGTGCGACTGGTGCAGTCACCAGGCGCTCTGCCCCACCTTCGGCGGCACTCCGCCGCCGTTCCCCGTCGCGGCGGCGAACGCCGATCCGCTGCGTGACGCCCGTTCCGCTCCGGTGGTGCCCGGCGCCGACGAGTGAGGGCCGCGGCGGGCTTTCGGACCCGACCGCGACGGTGCCGCGTCGGTCGGGACACCGCGGCCGGCGGGCCTCTACCGTGGTCCACGACGCGCCGGCCGGGTACGCGACGATGACCGGTGTGGGCGCGACGGCGAGGGGACGGGAGACGTGATGGCCGATCGGGTTGCCTCGGCGCGGCCGGTACGGATCCTGCTCGCCGACGACCAGCCGCTGCTGCGCACGGGCTTCCGGATGGTGCTGGGCGCCGAGGGTGACCTGGACGTGGTGGCGGAGGCCGGCGACGGCGTGGAGGCGGTGGAGCTGTCCCGGCGACTGCTGCCCGACGTCGTGCTGATGGACATCCGGATGCCCCGCATGGACGGGGTGGCGGCGACCCGGGCGATCGTCGACTCCCGCCTGCCGGTGCGGGTGCTGGTGCTGACCACGTTCGACCTCGACGAGTACGTGGTGGGGGCGCTGCGCGCGGGCGCCAGCGGGTTCCTGGCCAAGGACGTACCAGCCGAGGAGCTGATCGCGGCGATCCGCACGGTGGCCGGCGGGGACGCGGTGGTCGCGCCGCGGATCCTGCGGCGGCTGCTGGAGCGCTTCGCCGACCTGCTGCCGGACCCGGCGGCGACGCCGTCGGCGGCGCTCAGCGCGCTCACCGACCGGGAACGCGAGGTGCTGGTGCAGGTGGCCCGGGGGTTGTCCAACGCCGAGATCGCGGCGGTGCTGTCGGTCAGCGAGACCACCGTCAAGACCCACGTCGGGCACGTGCTGACCAAGCTGCGGCTGCGCGACCGGGTGCAGGCGGTCGTGCTGGCGTACGAGTCGGGTCTGGTCCGCCCGCGGGCGTAGCGGACGCGCGGCGGCTACCCCACCCGGCGTACTCGAAGATCCCTCCGTGGGGGGACGGCCCCGTTGCCGTGCTCACCTACCGTGACCGTAGACGGCTCGGCGCGGTTGACCCTCCTGTGGCCAACGGGGGACGTGTCGTGTCCGGCGGTGTTTCGCCGGTCGGGAAACCGGTCGATCGGCGGCCGGGTCAGGGGCAACCCTGATGCGGCATGGGGGTGCACCCGCAGCGGGAAATCCGCGCCGGGTCCCCCCAGGGGCGGACGGGACGGGCGCGAGCAGCGCCGATGATTGAACGGCACGCCGGACCATCGGGGGGCGGCGTGAGATTCGGACAGACGGAAGAGGTAGATGACGTGACCGCGACGGTAGGCCAGCAGGCGCAGGCCGCGGCCCGGGCGAACGACGTGTGGAAGGTGTACGGCAGCGGCGAGGCTCAGGTCATCGCGCTGCGGGGGGTCAGCGCGGAGTTCGAACGTGGCCGCTTCACCGCGATCATGGGCCCGTCGGGTTCCGGCAAGTCGACGCTGATGCACTGCCTGGCCGGTCTGGACTCGGTGACCCGGGGGACGGTGTCGATCGGTGCGACGACGGTCACCGGTCTGGGCGACTCGGGGCTGACGAAGTTGCGCCGAGACAAGGTGGGCTTCATCTTCCAGCAGTTCAACCTGCTGCCGACGCTCACCGCGAAGGAGAACATCCTGCTGCCGTTGTCGATCGCCGGTCGCAAGCCGGACCCGGCCTGGTACGACACGGTGATCAAGACGGTGGGCCTGCAGGACCGGTTGGACCACCGGCCGGCGCAGCTCTCCGGCGGTCAGCAGCAGCGGGTGGCGTGTGCGCGGGCGCTGGTCTCCCGCCCCGACGTGATCTTCGCTGACGAGCCGACCGGCAACCTGGACTCGCGCTCCGGCGCGGAGGTGCTCGGCTTCCTGCGCAACTCGGTGCGTGAGCACGGCCAGACCATCGTCATGGTCACCCACGACCCGACGGCCGCCGCGTACGCCGATCGGGTGGTCTTCCTCGCCGACGGGCAGATCGTCTCGGAGTTGATCGAGCCGACCGCCGACACGGTGCTGGACACCATGAAGAAGCTGGACACTCCGGCCGAGGTGGGCAACTGATGTTCCGGGCGACACTCAAGAGTCTGCTGGCCCGCAAGGTCCGGCTGATCCTGTCCGGGCTGGCGGTGGTGCTCGGCGTCATGTTCGTCTCCGGCGCGTTCGTGCTGACCGACACGCTGGGCCGCTCCTTCGACTCGGTCTTCGCCGACGGGTTCTCCGAGATCGACGTGAACGTCGCGGCGAAGCCGAAGGTGCAGGTCGACGAGATGGAGGGCGAGCAGACCGCCGCTCCGCTGCCGGCCGCCGTGGTGGACCGGGTCAAGCAGGTGCCGGGGGTGGCCTCGGCGACCGGCATCGTCAACGCCGACGGCGCCCGGGTGATCGGCAGCAACGGCAAGGTGATCACCTCGTTCGGTCCGCCGCAGTTGGGCGAGAACTGGACCGGCGAGAGCGACCTGATGCGGCTGCGGGAGGGGCGCGCGCCGCAGGCCGAGGACGAGATCGTGGTCAACAAGGCGTTAGCCACCACGGCGAAGGTGCGCGTCGGTCAGAAGGTTGGCGTGCTCACCGCGTTCGAGTCCAAGAAGCGGGAGTTCACCCTGGTCGGCATCCTCGGTTACAGCGGTGACCGGGATTCGATCGGCGGGGTCAACGAGGTCTTCTTCACCACGCCGGTGGCGCAGCGGCTGATGCTGGGCGAGCCGGACACGTTCAGCAGCATCACACTGCGCGCCGCCGACGGCGTCTCGGACGAGAGGCTGCGCGACGACGTGGCCCGGACCCTGGGCGCGGACTACGAGGTGAAGACCGGCGAGCAGGTGGCCGCGGACGCCTCGGCCAGCCTGAAGGAGGGCCTGTCCTTCTTCAACAAGATCCTGCTCGGCTTCGCCGCGGTGGCGCTGCTGGTGGGCACCTTCCTCATCCTCAACACCTTCTCGATCATCGTGGCGCAGCGGACCCGGGAGCTGGCGCTGATGCGCGCCATCGGCGCCAGCGGCCGGCAGATCATCGGTTCGGTGGTGCTGGAGGCCATCGCGGTCGGGTTGATCGCGTCGGTGCTCGGCCTGGCGGCCGGCATCGGTGTGGGGGCGCTGCTGGCGTTCCTGTTCGGCAAGTTGGCCGGTGGGCTGACCCTGGCCGGGATCGGTGTGCCGGCGGCCGCGGTGATCGGTTCCTTCGGCGTCGGTCTGGTGATCACCGTGGTGGCGGCGCTGCTGCCGGCGCTGCGGGCATCCCGGATCCCGCCGATCGCCGCCATGCAGGACGTGGCGACCCCGGACCGGCCGCTGACCAAGGTCACGGTGGCCGGGTCGGTGGTCACCGGCATCGGCGCGCTGCTGCTCTTCTTGGGGCTCAGCGGCAACGCGGGTGGTCAGACCCTGGCCACCATCCTGGGTGGGGTGCTGTTCGCCTTCATCGGCGTGGCGCTGCTGACCCCGCTGATCAGTCGGCCGGTGGTGAGCCTGCTCGGCGCGATCTTCTCCTGGTCGGTGCCGGGCAAGCTGGGCCGGCTGAACTCGGGGCGCAACCCGCGCCGCACGGCGATCACCGCGGCCGCGCTGATGGTCGGCATCGCGCTGGTCACCGGCGTCACGGTGATTCTCGATTCGGCCAAGGGCAGCATCAGCGCCCTCGCCCAGGACACCATCAAGGCCGAGCTGGTGATCTCCGGCCAGCAGGGTGGGCCGCGTCCGCCGAGCTTCGACCCGGGTGTGCTGGACCGGGCCAAGGCCCTGCCCGGCGTGCAGATGGTCGACGGCGAGTACGGCGACATGGCCAGGATCAACGGCGAGGGCACCTGGGTGGCGGCGAGCAGCGATGTCGCGTCGCTGCGGCAGATCTTCGGGGCGAAGGCCACCGCCGGTGACATCGACCGGCTCGGGCCGACCCAGATGCTCGCCAGCTCCGACACCGCCAAGTCCCGTGGCTGGTCGGTCGGCTCGACGGTGAACGTGCAGCTGACCCGGGGCGAGGCCCGGACGTACACGATCAGCGGCATCTACGAGTCGTCGCAGCTGACCAACCCGGTGACGTTGCCGGCGACCGCGGCGAAGGACTTCGCCATCCCGCAGCCCATTCAGGGCTTCATCCAGCTGGCGGCGGGCGCCCGGGTGGCCGACGTGCAGCCGCAGGTGGAGGCGCTGCTCGCGGACAGTCCCGAGGTGTCGGTGGCCGACCGGGACGCGTTCATCAAGCAGCAGACCGGTCAGCTCGACGGGCTGCTCACGATGATCCAGATCCTGCTGGCGCTGGCCATCGTCATCGCCGTCCTGGGCATCATCAACACCCTGGCGTTGTCGGTGCTGGAGCGGACCCGCGAACTGGGCCTGTTGCGGGCGATCGGCCTGCGGCGCGGGCAGACCATGGGCATGATCACGGTCGAAGCGGTGGTGATCTCCGTGTTCGGCGCGCTGCTGGGCGTGGCGGTCGGCAGCGGCCTCGGCGCCGCCGTGGTCGAGGCGCTCAAGGACGAGGGCATCACCGACCTGATCCTGCCGTGGGGCCAGATGGGCGTCTTCCTCGGTCTCGCCGCGATCATCGGGGTGGTGGCCGCGGTGCTCCCCGCCGTGCGGGCGGCCCGGATCAACGTCCTGGGCGCGATCGCCCACGACTGACGCCAGACCGAGAGAAGGGGGGCCCCGCAACGGCGGGGTCCCCCTTCTTCGTCAGGCCACGTTTTCGTCAGGCCGCGGCCCGGTCGGCCAGCAGGGCCGCGAGCACCTCCAGGTCCACGCCCGTCAGGCTCTCCACCTGGTGTACGCCGGTCCTGGCGGGCAACGGCACCTCGGCGGGTACGGCCAGCACGGCCGCGCCGGAGGCGAGCGCGCTGGCCACCCCGGTCGGTGAGTCCTCGATCGCCACACACCGCTCGATCGGCACGCCGAGCAGCCGCGCGGCGGTCAGGTAGGGCTCCGGGTGGGGCTTGGCCGCGACCACCTCGTCGCCGGCGACCACCACGTCGAAGGTGTCCCGACCCAGGGTGTCCAGGGCGATCTCGACGAGGGCCCGAGGGCTGGAGGTGACCAGCGCGGTGGGGATTCCCGCCGCGCGGACCGCGTGCAACAGCTCGAACGCCCCCGGCCGCCAGGGCAGACCGCCCCGGAACAGCTCCAGGATCCGGGCGTTGATCCACGCCGCGCTGATCTCGGGGTCCCGTTCGGGCTGCCCCAGGTCGTCGTGCAGGATGCGCATCGACTCGGCCATGGCGGTGCCGATGATCGACCGGCGGGCGTCGGCGGAGAGGTCACCGCCGTACTCGCGCGCCAGTTCCTGCAGCGCGACGTCCCACAGCTTCTCGCTGTCGACAAGCGTGCCGTCCATGTCGAAGAGCACGGCGGCGGGGTGTTGGCTGCTCAGCGGATCCTCCAGGGTCGTGGGCGACACCGGCGATCCTGCCAGCACGACCCGTGGCCGGTGGCGGCAACGGGCGCCGGGGTGATCCGGGCAACCCCGCTCAGCCCAGGTCGCACTCCTTCAGCGAGCGCTCGTAGCCGCGGAAGAACATGTCGGTGCGCTGCTCGGCGGTGCCGTGCGCGCCCTCGGCGAACCACGGCTGGTCGGGGTCGTCGCCGACGGCCGCCACCCCCTCCCGGAACTCGTCCAGGTCGCCCTCGGCGAGGGTCAGGTCGACGGAGCGCACCGAGTCGCCGAGGTACGCCCCCGCCATGCAGTCGGCCTGCAACTCCTGCTGAATGGTGAAGCTGTAGTTGATGCCGAGGCGCACCTGGATGCCGTGGGCGTACTCGTGGCCGAGCAGGTAGAACACGAACGCGTCACCGACCTCGCGGAACGCGGCCACCGACCAGGCGACGTCGTACGCGATGAAGTCGCCCTGCGAGCAGTAGACCGCGTTGTTGCGGGGCAGCGGCTGCCCGCCGCAGGAGACCTCGCCGGCCCGCTGGTACGGGGTGACCCGCCGGATGGGTTGGAAGCGCTTCCCGGAGGCCTTGAACTGGGCCGCCCAGTAGCGCTCGGCGACCGCCTGCGCGTCGGCGACGTCCTGCTTGAACTCGGCCACGCTGGTGGTGCTGTCGGCGCGGGTGGTGCTCGGCCCCGGCGAGGCGGCCGGCGGGTTCGCCCCCGGGCGTTCGCCCTCCGGCTCGGCCAGCCCACCGCCGGCGCAGGCGAGCGACACCAGCGCGGCGACCACCAGGCCCGCCAGGGGTCCCCGGGCGTCGCGTCCTGACCATGCCCCCACTGTGCCTCCCAGACATCGGCGCTCCCGCTGCGCAGTACCCCGACGGTACGACCGCCACGCTCACCGGATTCACGCACCACGGGGCCGGACGGTTCACGCTCAGGCCGGCCGGGCGGCTTGACCCTCGGACCGGCCGGGCGGCTTCACCCCCGGCCGGCCGGGCGGTTCACGCGGCCGGTGCCGGGCCGCCACAATGGCCCGGGGGCGGGTGTGGCCGTCCGGTGAGGAGGGCGACGTGCACGTGCTGGGCAGCCGCCGACGAAGCCAGCCGGCCCCGGCGCATGTCGTGTGGCGGTCGCTGCGTGACCCGTACGAGGCTGGCAGTCGTCCGTGGCTGGAGTTGCGCGACGACGAGGTGCCGCCCCGGGTGGTGGCGGGCTACGCACCGGTGCTGCTGGTGTGGTCGTCGCTGTGGCCGCACCGGCCGCTGGACCGGATCCGCTTCGACGTGACGCACGGCTCGCCCGGCGGGGACTGCACGCTGCGCTGGACCCTGACCACCGAGGCGGACCTACCGAGCGAGAGCACCCTCGGCTACCTGCGGCACCGCCTCAACTACCTGATCAACAACCGCCTCCGCCTCTCCTACGGCCAGTGACCCCTCAGCCGCCCGACTCGCGGCCACGTTGCCACGTCCCGCCCTGGTCCCCGTTCCGCTCCGCCTCGTACCGCTGCTGCCTGGCGCGAGCGTCCCGGCCGGCGGCGAGGTCGTCACCCGAAGCCAGCCGCCCCCGTCCCCGCCGCGCCACGACTCCGACCGCCAGTCCCGCCACCGCAACGAAAACCCCAGCGACCACCCACACCACCGTCATGTCCGCCAATCTAGGCCCCAACGACCACGTAACGGAAAGGCCCAAACCAGACAATCAACGCCAGCCCCGACGAGCATCCGCCACTCGCGCGGCTGATCGACTCCAGGTCGGCGATATCGGGGTGTCCCAACGCCCTGGATACAGCGACTTCGGCGAAACGGAGTTGATCAGACCCCGGCCGCCCGATCCCCGCCCGCGAGCGCACAACGGCGGACCCGGGAACCGCCCCCACCACCCGTTGATCATGAAGTTATTGCCCCGACACGCCGGCATCGAAGGCAATAACTTCATGATCAACCAGGGATCTGGTGGGGGCGGGAGTGTCCGGGTGGGGGGTTGGGGTTCGACGTTTCCGGTGAGCGGTGCCGGGGCGGCACCGGAGACAGGAGGCCACTGTGAAGTACATGATTCTGCTCTACGGGTCGCAGCAGGACTATGACGTGCTGTCGGGGCGGGCTTCCGACCGGCCGGCCATGTCCGCCGAGCAGATCGCGGCCATGCACCGGCACATGGAGACGTTCCACCAGGCGCTCGCCGAATCCGGGGAACTGGTCGACGCACGGGGCCTCAGCGAGCCGGTGCACACCCGCCGCGTGCAGGTCCGGGACGGGGCGTCCGTGGTCACCGACGGCCCGTACCCGGAGACGCAGGAGGTGCTCGCGGGTTACACGATCGTGGAGTGCGCCAGCTTCGACCGGGCCACCGAGATCGCCGCCGGCCTGGTCGACCCGGACACCCCCGGCGCGTACGTGGACGTGCGGCCGGTGCTGGACGGCGTCGAGGACCTGGCCGGCTGACCGGTGTTGGCAACGCCCGCCGAGGATCTGCTGCGCGAGCTGGCGCCGCAGGTCCTCGGCGCGCTGGTCCGCCGCTTCGGGCACTTCGACACCGCCGAGGACGCGGTGCAGGAGGCGCTGATCGCGGCGGCGGACGGTTGGCCGCGCGACGGCGTACCGGAGAATCCCCGCGCGTGGTTGATCACCGTCGCGTCCCGGCGGCTCACCGACCTGCTCCGGCGTGACCAGGCGCGGACGCGGCGGGAGGAGACGGTGGCGCGCTGGGTGCTGCCGGAGCAGTGGTTGGCGCCGGCCGCCGACCGGCCCCCGGCGGACGCCGACGACACGCTCATCCTGCTGTTCCTGTGCTGCCACCCGGCGCTCACGCCGGCATCGCAGATCGCGCTGACGCTGCGCGCGGTGGGCGGGTTGAGCACCGCCGAGGTGGCCCGCGCGTTCCTGGTGCCGGAGGCGACGATGACCCGGCGGATCAGCCGGGGTAAGCAGCGCATCCGCGACAGTGGCCTGCGGTTCGCGCCACCGACCGGGGCGGAGCGCGCCGACCGGGTCGCCGCGGTGCTGCACGTGCTCTACCTGGTCTTCACCGAGGGGTACGCGCGTACCGCCGGCCCGGGGCTGCTGCGCGCCGACCTGACCGCCGAGGCGATCCGACTGACGCGGCTGGTGCACCGGCTGCTGCCCGACGACCCCGAGGTCGCGGGGCTGCTCGCGTTGATGCTGCTCACCGACGCCCGCGCGCCGGCGCGGATCGGCGCCCACGGCGAGTTGGTGCCGATGGCCGAGCAGGACCGCAGCCGGTGGCGGGCCGACCAGATTGCCGAGGGGGTCGCCCTGATCACCGGGGCGCTGCCGCGCGGGGTCGTCGGGCCGTACCAGCTCCAGGCGGCCATCGCGGCCGTGCACGACGAGGCGCCCACCGCGGCGGCCACCGACTGGGCGCAGATCACCGCCCTGTACGAGGTGCTGCTCGGCCTGTCCGACAATCCGGTAGTGGCGCTCAACCACGCCGTGGCGGTGGCCATGAGCCGGGGCGCGCCGGCCGGCCTGGCGCTGCTGGCCGACCTGGCCGACGACGTCCGGTTGGCCGACGATCCGCGGCTGCCGGCCGCCCGCGCCCACCTGTGGGAGCTGACCGGCGAGCGGGTCGCGGCGCGGGAGGCGTACCGGATGGCGGCGGCACGCTCGACGAACCTGGCGCAGCAGCGCTACCTCAACGCCCGCGCGGACCGTTTGGCGGACGACCCGCCGGCCGCCGGCTGAGCCGGCGGCCGGCGAGCGCCGAGGGGCGCGACGCCGAGAAGGTCAGGGGCTGGCGGCCAGGAAGACGAACGCGGCCAGCAGCACCAGATGCACACCGCCCTGCAACACGTTGGCCCGCCCCGGCACCACGGTCAGCACGGCGGTCACCGCGGTGAGCGCGAGCAGCGCGAGCTGGGTGCCGCCGAGGCCGAGCAGCAGCGGGCCGTCCAGCCAGATCGAGGCGATGGCGATGGCCGGGATGGTCAGGCCGATGCTGGCCATCGCCGAGCCGAGGGCGAGGTTCAGACTGATCTGCACGCGGTCCCGGCGGGCGGCGCGGGCGGCGGCCAGGGTCTCCGGCAGCAGCACCAGCAGGGCGATGATCACGCCGACGAACGCGTGCGGCAGGTTCGCCGCCGCCACGCCGGCCTCGATGGTCGGCGAGACGGTCTTGGCGTCGCCGACCACCGCGACCAGCGCCACCAGCAGCAGCCCCAGGCTGATCAGCGCCGCGCGGGTGGTCGGCGGCTTGGCGTGCTCCTCGGCGTCGATCACCCGACCCTCGGTGTCGACGGGCAGGAAGTAGTCGCGGTGCCGGCCGGTCTGCACCAGCACGAACAGCCCGTACAGCGCGAGCGACGCGACGGCGGCGAAGGCGAGCTGGGCCGGACTGAACTCCGGGCCGGGGCGGGCCGTGGTGAAGGTCGGGATGACCAGGCTCAGCGTGGCCAGGGTGATCACGGTGGCCAGGGCCCCGCCGGTGCCCTCGGGATTGAACACGGCCACGCGTCGGCGCAGCGCCCCGAGCAGCAGGGACAGGCCGAGGATCCCGTTACAGGTGATCATGACGGCGGCGAAGACGGTGTCGCGGGCAAGCGACTGGGTCTTCTCCGGCCCGCTGATCATCAGCGTGACGATCAGGGCCACCTCGATGACCGTGACCGCGACGGCGAGCACCAGCGAGCCGTACGGCTCCCCCACCCGGTGGGCGACCACCTCGGCGTGGTGCACGGCGGCGAGCACCGCACCGCCCAGCAACGCGGCGACCACCACGACGACAGGGGCGGGAAGGTCCCGCCCCCACGTCACGAGCAACACCAGCACGGCGAGCACGGGTACGGCGACGGTCCAATCGAGCAGGCGGGATCGAAGCTGGGCTGGCATGCCCTCAAGAGTGCCAGGTCAGGTGATCATGTGCCCACCATCGACGCAGCCGGCCCTACGCAAACCCGTAACCTATGGGTTACGCTTCGGGCGTGGACGAGGTGGCCACCGCGATCGCGGACCCGGTGCGGCGGCGCATCCTGACCATGCTGCGCGACGCGCCGCTGGCCGCTGGTGAGATCGCCCAGCGGTTCGCCATCAGCCGACCCGCGGTCAGTCGCCACCTGCGGGTGCTGCGGGAGAGCGGGCTGGTCCGCGACGAGCTGATCGGCCGCCGCAGGATCTACCGCCTCGACCCCGGCCCGCTCGCCGCGCTGATCGACTGGCTCGCCGAGTTCACCGCACCGGACCGGTGGGAGCAACGCCTCGACGCCCTGGAGACCGAGGTCCATCGAACCCGCCGGGAACGCCGCGCCCGCGGCCCGGCGGAACACCGAACGGAGCACATCGCATGACCCGTACACCCGCTGGCCGCCTGTTCCGCACCGCCACCGGCCACGACCTCGTCCTGACCCGCACGTTCCGCGCCCCGGCGGCGGACGTGTGGGCGAGCCTGACCGAGTCGGAGCGCACGGCCCGCTGGTTCGGCCCGTGGGAGGGCGACGCCGGGCCCGGCCGGACCATCCGGGTCCAGATGGCGTACGAGGAGCAGCAGCCCTGGTGCGACGTACGCATCGAGGTGTGCGAGCCGCAGCGGCGCCTCGGCGTGTCGATGATCGACGGCTCGGGCAGCTGGCTGCTGGAGTTCGCGCTGACCGAGACCGACGGCACCACCGAGCTGCGCTTCGCCCAGCGCCTCACCAGCCTGGACGGCATCGCCGAGGTGGGCGCCGGCTGGGAGTACTACCTGGACATGCTGGTCGCCTCCCGGGACGGCTCCCGCCAACCGGAGTTCGACGAGTACCACCCCGCCATGACCCCCTACTACCGGGCGCTGGCCGCCGACGGCGTCTAGGAACCCGCCTCCCGCCGCAGCGCCGCGAACTCGGCCGTCAGCGCCGGCAGCGGGAAGTGCGCGTTCAGACCGCTGGGGTTGGGCAGCACCCAGACCCGGGCCGGGCCCAGCCGCTCCGGCTGCGGGCCCAGCCCGGCCTTCGGCCGGACGAACGCGATCCGGTACGCGGTCACCCCGAGAATCGCCACCCACCTCGGCCGGTGCCGCTCGGCCTTCACCGCCAACCCGGTCACCCCGGCCACCAGCTCGGCCGGGGTCAGCTCGTCGGCGCGGGCGGTGGCCCGGTTGCTCAGGCTGGTGATGCCCAGTCCCTGCCGCAGCAGTTCGGCGCGCTCCCACGGGCGCAGCTCCCGGTCGGTGAAGCCGGCGCCGTGCAGGGCCGGCCAGAAGCGACTGCCCCGGCGGGCGAAGTGCTCCCCCACCGCCGCCGAGTACAGACCCGGGTTGAAGCCGCAGAACAGCACCCGCAGGCCCGGGCCGATCACGTCCACCAGGCCACGACCGGCCGCGGCCGCGACCTCCTGCCGGGTCGGCGACCGCCAGGGCTGCGCCGCGCCCGCGTCCACTGCACCGATCCTGCCGTACGCCCCGACACCCGTCCCGACCTGCGCGCAACCCGAACGCACCCCACCCGGTGCGCGCCGGTGATCCCGACTTGACACCCTGAACGGATGCACAGCACCGACCACCTCGCCGCCAGCCGGTACGCGCGGATGCGCTGGAACACGCCGCTCTCGGAGGAGCACGCGGCCCTGCTGCTGCGACGACTCGACGTACGCCCCGGCGCGCGCGTGCTGGACCTCGGCTGCGGCTGGGGCGAGCTGCTGCTGCGCGCCGTCGCCGCGGGCGGCGTGGCAGGCCCCGTCGCGACGAGGGGCGTCGGTGTCGACACCGACGAGGCCGCCCTCGCCCGCGGGCGCAGGCTCGCCGCCGAGAAGTCGCTGAACCGGCACGTCGCCTTCGTGATGGGCGAGGCCGCGGCCTGGCACGAGCCGGCCGACCGGGTCCTGTGTATCGGCTCGGCACACGTCTTCGGCGGCACCGGCGCGGCCCTCGACGCGCTCGCCAGCGTGGTCCGTCCGGGCGGGCGGCTGCTGCTCGGCGAGGGGTACTGGCAGTCCGACCCCACCGCGGAGGCCACGCGGATCTTCGGTGCGGACGTCACCGATCTCGCGGGCCTCGTCGAGGCCGCCCGCGCGCGCGGTTGGCGGCTGCTGCACCTGAGCACCGCCGACCAGCGGGAGTGGGACGACTTCGAGTCCACCTGGCTCGCGGGGCGGCAAGAGTGGCTGCTGACGTACCCCGAGGATCCCCGCGCGGACCAGATCCGCGCGGAGCTCGACGACCGGCTGCGCCAGTACGTCGGCGGCTACCGCGGCGTCCTCGGCCTCGCGTACCTCGTCCTCGGTCGCTGACGCCTCCGGCGCAAGCCTGCCCGTACTACTCCGTCTCCACCGCGGACCGGACCACCGCGCCCGAGCTGGAGCGGTTCCTGGCCGAGCGGATGAACGCGACGACGATCGAGGTCGACTCCTCACACCTCGCCATGGTCACGCACCCCGAGGCGATCGCCGACCTCATCCTCATGGCGACCAGGGGCACTCGCGACCCGGAGTCGAACGGCCGAGGCTGACCACCGCGACGCTGGCGCGCACCGTCAGGTCAGGACGCACGCGGTGCCGCAGTACGGGCAGTGCGCGCGCTTGGCGTTCGAGGTGACCTCGACATCGCAGCGTGGGCACCGGCCGTTCTCCCACAGGCCCTGATCCAGGCCGAGCTCACCGCCGTAGTAGTCGCGATCGGGCCAGGCGACCAACTCGACGTCGAGGCCCGGGTCGACATCGTCCTCGAACCAGGTGACGTTGGCCAGGGTCAGCACCGTTCGCATGCCGTACACCTCCTGCGTGAACCGCGGCAGGGCACGCCGCAGGACGTCGACCAGCTCACGGACCGGCAGCGCCGCGAGTTGCCCGGCGAGGCGCTCGCGATCTTCGTCGGTGGACATACCGCCGACCCTACGTCCCGCTCCGACGCCGGCGCTGACCGTGCCACGGTGCGTCCCAGGCCGGAGCGGGTGGGCTTGACGGGGCGCAGACATCGGAGGTTTACTGCGTCAGCGATGTGAGTCGATGCACTGTGACCGTCCATAGAGGTTGGTCGGAGTCATCGGCTGGCCAATCGCACGTTCACCACCGCTCCACATCACCGCACCATCTCAGCCGAGCATCGGCGGCCCGGCTTCCGCACCACCGCCACCCTGGCCCCGGGCGTGCCCTCGCGCACCCCTCGGGGTCGACGCTCAGCAGAGGAGCAAGACCATGCGTTCCCGTCCCCGCCTGTTGGCATTCGTCACCGGCCTGGCCGTGTTGATGGCCGGCCTGATAGCCCTTCCCACGACGGCCTCGGCCGCACCGCTGACCAAGGTCCTGGTGTTCAGCAAGACCGCCGGCTTCCGGCACTCGTCCATCCCGAACGGAATCGCGGCCATCCAGCAGCTCGGCGCTTCCAACGGCTTCAGCGTGACCGCGACCGAGGACGCCGCCCAGTTCACCACCTCCAACCTGGCCCAGTACCAGGCGGTGGTCTTCATGTCGACGACCGGCGACGTCCTCAACGCCAGCCAGCAGACGGCCTTCGAGCAGTACATCGCCGCCGGCGGCGGGTACGTCGGCGTGCACGCCGCCGCCGACACCGAGTACAGCTGGCCGTGGTACGGCCAGCTGGTCGGCGCGTGGTTCGACTCGCACCCGGCGATCCAGACCGCGACCGTGAAGATCGAGGACCGGACCAACCCGTCGACCGCGCATCTCGGCGCCACCTGGGTCCGCTCCGACGAGTGGTACAACTACCGCACCAACCCCCGCTCCAGCGCGCGGGTCCTCGCCAGCCTCGACGAGTCGTCCTACAGCGGCGGCACCATGAACGGCGACCACCCGATCACCTGGTGCAAGGCGTTCGGCGGCGGTCGGGCCTGGTACACGGGCCTCGGGCACACCGAGGCGTCGTACACCGACCCGAACTTCACCAAGATGCTGCTCGGTGGCCTGCAGGTCGCCGCGGGTTCGGTGAGCGCCAACTGCTCGCCGGGGACGACGCCTCCGACCACCGCGCCGCCGACCACCGCGCCGCCCACCACGGCGCCGCCCACCACCGCGCCGCCCACCACCGCACCGCCCACCACGGCCCCGCCGACGACGGCCCCGCCGACCACCCCGCCGCCCGCCGCCACCGGTTCCACCCTGCGTGCCCTCGCCAACAACCAGTACGTCAGCGCGCCCAACGCCACCACCCCGCTGATCGCCAACAAGACCTCCGCCGGGACCAGCGAGCGGTTCGAACTGGTCAACCTCGCCAACGGCAACGTCGCGCTGCGCGCCAAGAGCAACGGGCAGTACGTCGCCGCCGAGAACGCCGGGGCCGCCGCGCTGATCGCCAACCGGGCCACCGCCGGCGCGTGGGAGACCTTCCAGCTGATCCGCAACTCCGACGGCACGGTCAGCCTGCGGGCCACCGTGAACAGCCGGTACGTGGCCGCCGACAACGGGGGCTCCTCCCCGCTGATCGCCAACCGGACCTCCATCGGCCAGTGGGAGAAGTTCAACCTCGTCACCAACTGACCGCGCCGCGGCTCGCTTCTTCACCACCCTCACCTGGCCGTGGTGCGCCCCCGCACGCCCGGCCCTGGTCGTCGAGGAAGGACGATCATGCTCTCGAACCCCCGGCGCTGGTCCCGGGCACTCGTCGCGGCGGTCACCACCGTCGCGAGTGTGACCCTGGCCGTGGCCGCACCCTCCACCGCCGCCCAGGCGGTGGTTATCCCCGCCAGCGACTATCAGCAGGTCAAACTCGCCACCGGCTCGGCCGAGCTGGGCGAGGCCATGTCCCTGGCCATCCTGCCCAACCGCTCGGTGCTGCACACCGCCCGCAACGGCGTCCTGCGGGTCACCGACGTGGCCGGCAACACCAAGGTCTCCGGCACCCTGTCCGTCTACACGCACGACGAGGAGGGGTTGCAGGGCGTCGCCGTCGACCCCAACTTCGCCACCAACAGATGGATCTACCTGTACTACTCGCCCACGTTGAGCACCCCGTCCGGGGACGCCCCCACCACCGGCACGCAGTCGGACTGGGACCGGTGGAAGGGGCACCTGCGGCTGTCCCGGTTCACCCTCAACAGCGACGACACGCTCAACCTGAGCAGCGAGAAGATCGTGCTCCAGGTCGCCAACGACCGTGGGCAGTGCTGCCACGTCGGCGGTGACCTGGACTTCGACGCCGCCGGCAACCTGTACCTGACCACCGGCGACGACACCAACCCGTTCGAGTCGTCGGGCTACGCGCCGCTGGACGAGCGCACCGACCGCAACCCGCAGTTCGACGCCCAGCGCTCGGCGGGCAACACCAACGACCTACGGGGCAAGGTGCTGCGGATCAAGCCGCAGGCGGACGGGACGTACACGATCCCGTCGGGCAACCTGTTCGCGCCCGGCACGGCCAACACCCGTCCGGAGATCTACGCGATGGGTATGCGCAACCCGTTCCGGATGAGCGTCGACAAGGCGACGGGCGTCGTCTACGTCGGCGACTACGGCCCGGACGCCGGGAGCACCAACTCCAGCCGGGGTCCGCAGGGCCAGGTGGAGTTCAACCGCATCACGGCGCCCGGAAACTTCGGCTGGCCGTACTGCACCGGCAGCAACACGAGCACGGAAACATACAATGAATACACGTTCCCGTCCGGGCCGTCGCAGTCGAAGTACAACTGCACGGGCGGGCCGACCAACAACTCGTTCCGCAACACCGGGCTCGGCACGCTGCCCGCGGCGAAGCCGGCCTGGATCAAGTACGCCGGCGACTCCGGGTCACCGTCGGAGTTCGGCAGCGGCTCCGAGTCGCCCATGGCCGGGCCGGTCTACCGGTACGACGCCTCGCTCAACTCCAGCATCAAGTTCCCGCAGTCGCTCAACGGCCAGTTCTTCGCCGGCGAGTACGGCCGACGCTGGATCAAGCCGATCGCCATCAACGCCGACGGCTCCCGCGGCGAGATCTCCTCGTTCCCGTGGAGCGGCACCCAGGTCATGGACATGGCCTTCGGCCCGGACGGCGCGCTGTACGTGCTGGACTACGGCACCGGCTCGAACAACCAGGCGCTGTTCCGGATCGAGTACATCGGCGGCGGCAACCGCAACCCCATCGCGGTCGCCTCGGCGAACCCCACGTCGGGGGCCAACCCGTTGACGGTGAACTTCTCGTCGGCTGGCAGCTCCGACCCCGAGGGCGGGGCGCTGAGCTACCTGTGGACGTTCGGCGACGGCACCACGTCGACGGCGGCCAACCCCACCAAGACGTACACCACCAACGGCACCTACTCCCCCACCCTGAAGGTCACCGACCCGGCCGGCCTGACCGGCACGGCGAGCCTGGTCATCACCGTGGGAAACACCGCGCCGACGGTGACGCTGACCTCGCCCGTCGACGGGCAGCTGTTCAACTTCGGTGACACGGTGTCGTACCAGATCAGCGTGAGCGACCCGCAGGACGGCACAATCGACTGTTCCAAGGTGAGCCTGACGTACGCGCTGGGCCACGACAGCCACGCCCACCAGATCACCTCGAAGAACGGGTGCAGCGGCTCGATCACCGTGCCGACCGACGGGGAGCACGACTCCGCGGCCAACATCTACGGGGTCTTCGACGCTGCCTACACCGACAACGGCGGTCTGACCACGCACAGCATCAGGACGCTGCAACCGAAGCACCGCCAGGGTGAGCACTTCGGCGCGACGTCCGGTGTCCAGGCCACCGACCACACCAGCGCCGAGGGTGGCCGCACGGCCGGGTTCATCGAGAACAACGACTGGATCTCGTACACGCCGTACAACCTGGCCAACGCCAACCGCATCACCGTGCGGGCGTCGTCGGCCGGCGCCGGTGGCACCATCGAGGTCCGGACCGGGTCGGCCACCGGCACTCTGCTGGGCACGGTCACGGTTCCGGTGACCGGCAACTGGGAGACGTTCGTCGATGCGTCAGCCACTATCAGCAACCCGCCCAGCGCGTCGACCACGCTGTACCTGGTCTTCAAGGGCGGGTCGGGCTACCTGTTCGATGTCGACGCGTTCACCTTCACCACCGGCACCGGTGGCAGCACGCCGGTGAGCACGCTGCGGGCGCAGGTCAACAACCAGTACGTGTCGGCGGTCGGCAGCACCGCGTTGATCGCCAACAAGGCCAGCGTCGGCACGACCGAGCAGTTCGACCGGGTGGACGCCGGCAACGGCAACATCGCGCTGCGGTCACGTGCCAACGGGCTCTACGTTTCGGCCACGAACGCCGGCGCCGCAGCGTTGGTCGCCAACGCCACGTCGGTCGGGTCGTGGGAGACCTTCCAGCTCATCACCAACTCGGATGGGACGGTCAGTCTGCGCGCCACGGTCAACAACCAGATCGTGTGCGCGGAGAACGCCGGGGCCGGGTCACTGATCGCCAACCGTACGTCCGTCGGGGCCTGGGAGAAGTTCGTCCTCACCACCGGCTGACACGTGGTGGGCCCGGCCCGTTCGGTGACCGGGCCGGGCCCACCGCACCCCTCGACTGCCGACAGCGACGGCGACTGTTGACAAGCACGGGGCTCCGCAGTGGACGATGAGCCGTGCGGATTCTCGTGGTGGGTGGCAGTGGCCTGATCGGCGCTCACGTCGTGGAGGTGCTGCGGGAGCGCGGTCATGCCACGACCTCGGTGGCGCGGAGCGCCGGGCCGGGAGTCAACCACCAGCTCGATGTCGGGTCCGCCTCGATCGACGACCTGCGGGCGTTGCTGACCGGTCACGAGGGCGTCGTGTACGCCACCCGGACCGACGAGCAGCGGCCGCTGCCCAAACCGATCTACCCGCAGTTCCGCCGCGACAACGTCGATCCGGTGGTACGCCTGTTCACCGCCGCCCGCGCGGAGGGTCTCACCCGCGGGGTAATCATGGGCTCGTACTACACGTACTTCAACCGGCTGCATCCACAGTGGCGGCTCGCCGAGCGCCACACGTACATCCGCTGCCGGCTGGAGCAGGCCCGGGAGGGGCGTGCCGCCGCCGGGACGGGTCTGCCGGTCGCCGTACTCGAACTGCCGTTCGTCTTCGGTCGGGCCGGCGACCGGCTGCCGAACTGGGCCGGTCCGCTGGACCGGTGGGCGCGCTCGCGTACCCCGTTGGTCGCGCCGACCGGCGGAAGCGCCGCGGCGTCGGCGCGCAGCGTGGCCGAGGTCACGGCGGACGCCCTGGAGCAGGCCAGCGGCGCGGACATCCCGATCGCCGACGAGAACCTCACCTGGACCGACATGATCGGGCGCATCGCGGAGGCGGTGGGCCGACGCCGCCGGGTCGCCCGGCTCCCGGCCGGCGCGGCACGGGCGGCCCTGCGGCTCGGCGGCGCGTCGCAGGCCCTCGGTGGCAAGGAGTCCGGCATCAACCCCACCCACCTCGCGGATCTGCTGCTCGCCGAGCTGTTCGTCGAGCCGACGACCGGCCGCGCGCTGGACCCGGCCCTGCGCGAGACCTTCCCCGGTTAACCCTCGGATGTCGGTGGGCGGGCGAGGTACGCGGTCTTGACGTCGGCCGAGAAGCCGCAGGCGCGGTAGAAGGCGTGGGTGGACTGGTCGCGCGAGCCCGTCATCAGCATCGCCTTGTAGCAGCCGGCGTCCCAGGCGGCCTGGAGCGTGCCGGCCATGATCTGCCGGCCGAGCCCGGTGCCGCGTCGCGATTCGTCGACGACGACGTTCTCGATGACGGCGTAGGGCGACGCCGACCGGCTGATGTTGGGGATCACGTTGAGGTACGTCGTGGCGACGACGACCCCGTCCCGTTCGAGGACGAAGAGACGCAGCCCCGGTGAACTCACGATCTGCTGGAAGACCCCCTCGTCGGATCCGTCGTCCAACACCGGATCGTCCGGATTCAGTTGCCGGTAGAGGCGGATGATCTGCGCGAAGTCATCGGGCCGAGCCGCACGGAACATGCCCCGAGCGTAGTCACTGCCCATCCCCGCTCGCGGACCTGCAGCGGGCCGCCCTGCGCCTGTCGCGCGGCGATGTCGACGAACTCCCGCCCGTCCCCGATGTCGGTGGCGGGGCTTCGCCGTCGAGGCCGTGAACTGGCTGCCCGAGCGCGACTGGCCTCGCGAGCGGATCCTGGCGGATCCCGCGCTGGCCCACTACGTCACGGGGTGGATGCGGCCGACCGACGTCGGTGTGGTCGCGGTCGACCCCGCTCACCGGCCGCTCGGCGCCGCCTGGTTCCGGCACCTGAGCGCCGAAGATCCCGGCTACGGGTACGTCGCCGACGACGTGCCGGAGCTGACCATCGGTGTGCGGCGAGAGTGGCGAGGGCGGGGTGTGGGCCGGGCGCTGCTGCGCGCCGTCCTGGACGCCGCGCGGGACCGCGGCATCCGTACCGTGTCGCTGAGCGTGGAGCGGGCGAACGCCGCCGCCCGTCTCTACGCGTCCGAAGGGTTCCGCACTGTCGAGTCGTTCACGGACGCGGACACCATGGTTGCCGAGGTCGGGGCCTGACTCTCGCGGCTCAGCGGAGGTGCTCGGCCAGTCCGACGATGATGCCCTCCGGGCCACGCAGGTAACAGAGCAGGAAGATGTCCTCGTACCGCTCGACCTCCCCGACGAGTTCGGCCCCATGCGTACGCAGTCGGGCGATGACGTCCTCGATGTCGTCGACGGCGAACATGATCCGACGGATCCCCAGGGTGTTCGCGGGCGCGTTCTCCGGTGCGGGGCTGATCGCCTTCGGCGTGTGGAACATCGCCAGCTCGACCTTGCCGTGACCGTCCGGGGTCCGCAGCATCGCGACCTCCTGCCGGACGTCGTCGATGCCGATCACACGCTCCACCCACCGTCCCTCGACCGGCCCCCTGCCCTCCAGCTCCATGCCGAGTTCGACGAAGAACGCGATGACAGCGTCGAGGTCGTTGACGACAATGAGGACGTTGTCCATCCGCTGGATCGCCATGCCGGATCTCCTCGCTCTGGTGCGCCGCCATAGTCGCATCCTCCCCTGAGACGAAGCCGCCAGCGCGTTCTCGACACGACTGGCGGAAGAAGCGGACAGTTCCCGCGCCTCTAGCATCACCAATTCGGCGTCCGCCACGTTCAGCGTTTGTCGTAGGCGTGCAGCCCGAGCAGGAGCCCGGCGGGGTCGATGACGTAGCAACCGCGGCCGACGCCGGCCAGCTCGAACGGCGGTACGACGACAGTGCCGCCGTGCGCGCCGACCGCGGCGGTTGCCGCGTCCAGGTCTGGGACTCGGATGACCGGCACCGCCCGGGGTTGCCCGTCGCGGGAGGTCAGCAGGGCGGTGTCGACGCCGGGGCTGTCGCCGTGCGGGGCCACCAGGTACTCCGGGGTGGCGAACGGCTGGGGTTCCCAGCCGAACACCTCGCGGAAGAAAGCGGTGGACGCGGGCAGGTCGGGCGAGTTCAGCTCGACATAGGTCACGGGCTGGGTCACGGCGTGTTCTCCTTGCGGGATTCGGCGGTTCGTTGCGGTGCTTCGGCACGGTCGTCAAGCGTCGGGGCGGCGACCCATGTGTCGGCCAGGCTGCGGACCCACTGCTCCACCAGGTAGAGCGGGCCCGGCGCCAACTCGTGCCACCGGTGCCGGCCCAGCGCCGTCGAACGGACCAGGCCGGCGGCCTGCAGCACCTGCAGGTGCTGCGAGGTGGCCGGCCGGCTGACGCTGAGCAGCTCGGCGAGCTGCCCGGAGGTGGCCGGCCCGTGCGCGAGCCGCTGCAGCAGCACCCGCCGCGATGGATCGGCCAGGGCATTGAGCACAGCGGCCAGGTCACGCACCACCCACCTCCAAACGTGTAAGCTGCAACTTACACGTTCGTCTGCCGCTACGCCAACCCGCGGGCAGCCGGCGTCCGAACTCCGGTTGGGGCGTCCGATGTTAGGTTCGCTGGCATGACTCGGCGGATCACGGCCAGCGAGTTTCACGCGGCCGAGGGTGTGGGGGACTGGCGCTCCCTGTATCACCTGGTCTCCGCCCATTTCCCCACCGGTTCGTTGACCGAGGGCATCGCTTTCGTCGATGAGATCGGCCGGCTCGCCGACGAGGCCGAGCAGCGGATTCTGACCATCGATGTACGCGGCACCGGCGTCACGGTGTCCCTGTCGCGGCGCGACGCCGGGCTGGCCCGGCGGATCTCGGCCGCCGCGAGAGAGCGGGGCCTCGCCGCCGATCCGACAGCCGTGCAGGTCATCAACGTCAGCCTCGACGCGCTCGTCAGCGTGGATGTGCTGCCGTTCTGGCGTGCGGTGCTCGGCTACTTCCAGATCGGCGACGACTACCTATACGACCCGTCGCGCCGTGGCCCTGGCTTCGGCGTGCAGCAGATGGACGTGCCGCGCCCGCAGCGGAACCGCATGCATCTCGACATCGCTGTTCCGCACGATCAGGCCGAGGCGCGCATCGCCGCCGCCCTGGCCGCCGGCGGCAAGCTGGTTTCCGACGCGCACGCGCCGATGTGGTGGGTTCTGGCCGACGCGGAGGGCAACGAAGTGTGCGTCGCCACCTGGGTCGGCCGCGACCGCAGAGCACCCTGAGCTGCGGAGCCGAGCACCCGCCGTCACGGTCCCCCACGGCCGCTGGGTGCCCAATAGGTTCGGCGGCATGACGCCAGCCCCTGCCAGCACCGCCTTCGACTCGCTCCGCCTCGACGCCGTGCCCGACCAGCAAGCGCTGCGCCAGGCCTACGACCTCCCCAGCGAGGCGGCCGTACGGAAACAGATGACCGAACTCACCGAGCAGACCCGACGGTTGATCGGCTGCTCGTCGCTTGTCCTGGTCGCGAGCGTGGACGCCGAGGGCAACTGCGATGTCTCCCCGCGCGGCGGCCCCGCCGGATTCGTGGCCGTGCTGGACGCACGGACGGTGGCGATACCAGACGCGACTGGCAACAAGCGCCTGGACACTTTGCAGAACGTCATCGCCACCGGACGGGCCGGGCTGCTGTTCATGATCCCCGGGCGTACCACGACGCTTCGGGTGAACGGCCGGGCCTGCGTCTCCACTCGCCCCGACCTGCTGTCGCAGCTGACCGCCGTGGGTAAGCCGCCGGCCAGTGCGCTGGTGGTGGGAATCGAGGAGGTCTATCCACACTGCCCGAAGTCGCTCCTGCGCACCGGGGTCTGGGAGCCCGACCGGTGGCTGCCAGCGGACGCGCAGCCGACCTCCGCGGAGGTGACGCTGGCCCAGCTTCGGATGCCGGAGCTGACGATCGCCGACATCGAGCAGGCGGAGGCGGACTCGCTGAAGTACCGGTACGAGTGACGACCCGCGCAACGATCTTTTCGAGCGCCGCCCGCCACCGTTAAGGTGCACTCTCGGCCCTGAGCAAGAGGACGACGATGGACAGCCGTACCGACCCGATCGAGATCATCGCCCGGGTATCAGAGAACGACGGCAAGCAACGCGCCTTCGAGGTCTGGCTCTACAAGGCCAAGAAGGAAGGCTGGCCCGTGACGGTGGAGTCGACCTCCGTCGACCAGCCGGGCGACGGGTGCGGAGTCGTGGACATCGAGGGCTTGAAGTACCAAATCCGCCACGCGAAGCGAGTCCGGCAGCGAGTCGCCATCGTGCCCGCAGGGCGACATCTGATCGCCGCCGCCGTCAACCTGACCACGGGCGACTCGGACGGCATCACCTGGACCTGGGAGTTCGGCCACGCGGCGTGGGCTGAGCCAATGATTGAGGATCACTAGCGCGCGGAGCATCGCCACCGAGCCTGCGGCATGCTCCAGCCCTTCTTGGCTCTGGCGAACTTGTCGTGTCCCTGTGCTCTACTCCCGTCATGCATGTCGTCGTCACAGGCGCACTCGTTGACAACGACGCGGTCCTGCTCGTGCACCGCAGGCCGACCAAACGGGCTTACCCGGACGTCTGGGATCTGCCCGGGGGTCAGGTCGAAGCGGGTGAGTCGGAACTACAGGCCCTCGCGCGTGAGATGCACGAGGAGCTCGGCGTTCACATCGTGCCGGAGTCCGCCTCACGGCTGGGCGTTGTGCATGACGGCACAGGCGAGGAGGCCCTTCACGCGGGCGTCTGGCACATCGGGGACTGGGCTGGCACTCCGACCAACCGCGCTCCGGAAGAGCACGACGACATGGCGTGGGTCGCGATCAGCGAGCTGGGTGGCCTTCCCCTCGTGCATGGCATCCTGGCGGCAATTGTTCATTCTCTGCCTGAGTTCGAGCGCGACCGCGACCGCGGGCGCTCAGGAACCAGGGCCGACTGTCCTGCATGTGCTGGAACGGATTCGTCAAGCAGGTGGCGGGACTAAGGGACGTCTCGTAACCCCGGTGTCTGTCTAGTCAGGACGGTCGGTCAGGATCCCTGGGTGCAGGTGATCACCGCAGTCAACCCTGACTGGATCTTTCCGTTCACCGGGCTGCAGCCCGCCCAGTTCCGCAAGCTGGTCCGGCTGGTCGCCGAACGCGGCGGGGACGCCATCGCTGACGGCCGGCCTGGCCGGCAGTGGGCCCTGGACCTCGCCGACCGGGTGCTGCTGGTGGCCGCCTACTGGCGCACCAACCTGACCATGCGCCAGATCGGCCCGCTGTTCGGGGTGTCGCACTCCGCCGCACACCGGGTCATCGACACCCTCGGCCCGCTGCTGGCCCTGGCGCCGGTGCGCAAACGGCCGGTCGAGCAGATCGCGATCGTCGACGGGACCCTGATCCCCACCCGCGATCACCGCCTGGCCGCCCGGAGCAAGAACTACCGGTACTCAACGAACCTGCAAGTCGCCATCGACGCCTCCACCCGCCTGGTCATCGCCGTCGGCGACCCGCAGCCCGGCAACCGCAACGACACGATCGCCTACCGCACCAGTGGCATCGGCCAGAAGCTGGACGGGCGGCCGGTGATGGCCGACGGCGGCTACCGCGGCAACCCCGAGGTGATCATCCCGTACCGCAAACCCTCAGACGGCAGCGCTCTGCCGGAATGGAAAGAAGCCCTCAACGTCGAACACAGGACCGTCCGCGCAGGGGTCGAACACTCCCTGGCCAGGATGAAGTGCTTCAAGATCCTGCGCGACTACCGCCGCGCCGCCCACACATTGGCCGACGCCGCTTCCGGCATCGCCAACCTCCACAACATCATCCTCACCGGCTGACCACCAGCCCGGCCCCGGGCAACGCCTTCACCCAGTTACGAGACGTCCCTTAGACACGGTCGTTACTTGGCGCTGTATTGATCAAGGGCGGGGGCGTAGCTGAACAAAGCGGGCGACTTCGCTCCTAAGCTGCTGTGACGCCTGACATCGACGGTCAACAGTAGGCAGCGCACGCCCCCTCCGACGCTGAATACGGCAGGATCTTGGTCCTGGCGGTATGGCTGTAGGTGCCGTTCGTACGGCGTCGGTGCCTGGCCTCTGCCGCCTGACCTGCTTCCCTACGACAGCTGACCGGTAAGAACAGTCCTGTTGCGTCCACACCGGTCCACCGAAGTCCGTCCCGTCGTCACTCGGTTAGTACTCCAACGTCATTTGGCTTCGGCGTGGAGGTGGCTGGGGCAGATCGCGGTGCTGTACGGGGTAACGGTGCAGTTGTGGACCGGACCCGACATTATGAGGAGCGTGGACCCTTCCCTCGACACCCTGCCTAAGATCGGTGCGCCAGCGACGCGGGCCTTGAACAACGTTGGTTACACGGCTCTGAGCGAGCTTGCCGGAGTGCCGCGTACTGAGCTGGCCAAACTACATGGCATGGGTCCGAAAGCCCTCGAGATCATCCAGAGCGCGCTTGAGGAGCACAACCTGAGTCTGGGTTAGTACTCCACCGTCACTTGGCTTCGGCGTCGGGCGTGGCGTGGGGCTATGCAGACGGCCACCGCGTTGATCATCGATGGTTTGTGGGGACAACCGAAGATCGTGCGGTGGCAGTGGGCCACAGCGTAGACCCCGCTGGGTGGCAGGTCATCCTGGACGAGGCGGTGACGCGTGTCGCTGACCGGTTCGCACGGGCCGAGTCGCGTGCGACGGCCGGCCAGTTCGTGGCAGGGCTGCTGTCGGGGCCGAGCAAAAGCTTCTGACCATCGACGTACGCGGCACCGGCGTGACGGTGTCCCTGTCGCGGCGCGATGCCGGGCTGGCCCGGCGGATCTCGGCCGCCGCGAGGGAGCGGGGCCTCTCCGCCGATCCGACCGCCGTGCAGCGATCTGAGCTGCGGGTCCGACGCCGTGCCCAACCAGCAAGCGCTGCGTCGGGCCTACGAACTCGCCAGCGAGGCGGCCGTGCGAAAACAGATGACGAACACTCCATTGGGTACTCACCATCGGCGATGGATGTCGTTCTGTCCGCGTCGGTGGGGGCGTTACGAGAGCGGTAGCGTTGCCCGGGTGTCCGATGCTGGGGGCATGGACGACGCCGCACCGCTTGGTGCCACCGAGATCGGCTGGTTGGGCGGTGGTAACCGGGGGGCGGTGATGGCTGGTCTGGCCATGCTGCACGCGCGCGGGCTCTTGGCGCCGGGCGTCGGCAGAATCCGCCGGATTGGATCGCTTCCGCGGGATGCTGAGCCGCTGGAGCGTGCGCTGTACGCCGCGTTGTACGGCTCATTAGGGCCCAGAGAACTGGCCAGCCAGAAGCGGGTGCGTCGTGCACTTCGCGATGTGCGGCGGAGCCTGGTTGAGCGGGGACTCGTGCGGGCGACCAGCCGGAGGGTGCTGATACCGGTCCTGCTGGTGGCGCTGCCCCCGGCATTGCTCGCGCGGTTGGTGGCGCTAAATGCAGTCGATGTGACAGAGGGACTCGTGGCCGTCGTGGTACTCGTGGGCATCGCCGTCTGGTTTCTGCCTCGCCGGACCGTCGCCGGGGCACAAGCGTTGGCTGCCGCCCGGGTTCGATATGGCGACCTCGTCGAGCGGTCCCAGCTGGAGCCCGTCGAGGTCGGTCTCGCGGTGGCGCTTTTCGGCACCCCCGCACTGCTGGCGCTGATGCCGAGATTTGCCGCGGACGGTGGTCTACTCGATGGCGGCCGATCGTCAATCCAGCTCGACAGCCGACTCGACTCGTCGCGGTGGGGTACGAACACCGACTACTTCTGGAACTAGGTGACCAAACACCCCTAGGCTGATTTGTCACGCAGGCCCTGATACCGATCTGTCATGCAGGTTCTGAGACCCGACATCGCCGGCAGCCGGGGGATACTCGCCATGTGGACGCCCCTCACCCGAAGCAACTGGGAGCCTTCGTTCGAGCGACGGCGGTCTTGGCACTCAGCCCGACGCAGCAAGTGGCGTGGCTGGAGTCGCTTGAAATTCAAGTATCGGTCGACGAATTGGCGCTGGAGTTCGAGGACGGACATCTCCTACTGCCGCAGTGGGTTGAGGCAGGTTGGCTCCCGCCTGATGCAGTAGCGGCCTTCTCGGCCCTGGACGAGGCTCTGACCGGCATGAGCGGCGCTGATCACGCTGAGCTCTGGACCGTCGCGGCACTCCACGAGGCTCCTGAGTGGGCGCGAGTACGCGAACTCGCTGCCAAGGTTTTTCACCTTCTCTGACGCCCGCGCTACTTGGCGTTGTATTGATCAACAGCGGGGGCGTAGCCGATCAAAGTGGACGACTTGGCTTCTGAACTGCTGTTACGCCTGGCATTGATAGTCAGCGTTAGGCACTGCGGGTTCCCCTACGACGGCCTGGATACGGCATGATCTTGGTCCTGGCGGCGTGGCTGTAGGTGTCGTTCATACGGCGTCGCTGCCTGCGCTCCCCTGCCGGCAAGCTGCTTGCGGCCACGTGGCGCGCGCCGAGCTTGTCTGCCGAGCGCTCGCGTTTCGCCATCTGGCACCATCACCGCATGAGCACGCAGCGCCCAACCCTCATCGCTGCGGTAGCGGGTGCGCTGGCCGGTGCCGCTACCTCGCAAGCTCTCCGCAAGGCTGCCCCATTGCCGGACCTTGGCATCGACAGAGGCGAGCGCGCGCCAGAGCGCAAGGTGACGGCGGACGACCTGGACAAGGAGTTGATCGATCAACTCCACGCAGCAACCCTCAAAGCTGCTGACTCTTGCTTTGAGATTAAAAAGCTGTGCGCGACCGTCCTCGTTCCGACAGGCACGCTCGTCGCGCTGTTTTCCGGCCGACGTCTCACTGCGGCCGTATTCGTCTCGGGCCTCCTCGTCATCTGCTTCTTCTGGCTCGCAGACGCGGTTGGCTATTACTACCAGCGACGACTTAGGGTCGCCATGGACACCATCTGGCGGCGCAGGGCAGCGCGTTGCGATGAAGGTTGGACGCCACCAAGTGTGTCAGCAGCGTCGCCACTCAGAGCAGCATTCAACGGATCAATGACCTACTACGCTTTGCTCGCAGCCCCAGTCCTGCTGGCGCTAATGCTATACGCCTCCAACGTCATTAACTCACCAACCACGGCGTCCCCATGAACGCTTTCGTTAGCTACAGCAGGCGCGACAATCCTCTCGGGCGACTTGCCGAGGTCGAGTTGCAACTCGGCGCGATCGGTGATGTTTATATCGACGATCTACATCACCCACCGAACGTTAACCGCCATGTCGCTGTAATAGCCGCGCTCGAAGCTGCAAGCACCTTCATAGCAGTATTGTCTCCACATTACGCCCAGACACCCTGGACGAGATACGAGGTCAGAGAGGCCGCGCGCAGAGGACTTCCGCTGCTACTCCTTACGGAGGCAGGTGCAGTTCGAGAGGGTTCCTACGACGAACTCCTTCCAGTCGCAGACGCGACCCCTTGACCCCCAGGCAACCAACAGGGCTCGCTGACCTGCCTTGCAATGGGCGCCGAACTGCGGAAGCGGTCCACGAACGTCCGTGGAGATCCACCGCCGCTCGCGCCCGTCGTCACCCAGTTAGTCACTCACCTCCCCTGGACGGACAGTCGGATCAAGCCCAGGAAGGAGGGATGAGGCGCATGGATTGCTGAGATCATGCGACGCATGCGGGACGAAAACCTCGTGGGACTGTGGGACAGCGGCCCGTATGACTACGGGTCGATGGAGTCGAGTTGGGTTTGCCTTCGGGGCGACGGCACGGGTTGGACCGCATGGGCCAACGCCGCTGGCGGTGCCTCAGTAAGTCAACTCACCTGGAGTTGCCCTGACCAGGGCGCGGTTGACCTGCGATACAGATGGACGGCGTCGGGCAGTGGCTCCCCTGGCACGCCGCCCGTCCTCGTCGAGATTGATGAGGAGGGCCCAGACCATACGCTGGTCCGCACACGTTTCGCGGTCCGCATCGACACACCGCCCTTGGGCAAATCGCCGGTCACCAGCCTGCACTTGGACGAGTGCGTCGAGTGCTCTCGCCGCTTCGCGCTCATGACTCGGGAAGTCGATCCCACCGATCCCCCGACCATCCGATAGTCAAACGTTGCAGCGGAACTCGGAGCCGCTACCCCGCCACCAGCGGAGACGGCGCTCAACACCTACTCAGACGGCGTTCCGGGTTGCCAGCGTTGATCGCTGCTTGACGACGTCTCACGCCACCTTGTGCCCCCTGTGTGCCCCGCCGCTGCCGGGGAGGCTCTTTGCCTGCATCTCGCCTTGATCTTGGCGGCCGAGGTGCAACGCCTCAAGCCTTAGGTCGGTAACCTCGCGCAGTGACTTCTGCTGATCAAGAAGGTTGGTCCTTCGCCAGTGCACGGGTCCCGGCCGAGTTCGGCGCCGCAGTTTGCCCGCTGACACCGGGTGTGGAGCATGCTTGGGGCGGCGAGGGAACCCTGTGCGGCCTCGTCGAGGACCAGGTCGAGGTGTACCTACACCTCTTCGACCGCGAGGACGCCTCGGCCTGCCCGACCTGCCGGCAGCAGGCCGCCGTCGCCCCGACCCGGCCCTGCGGACAGGAACGCTTGCACGACCGGATCCTGGCGGCTGCGGCGGGACCGTTGCGCGAGGAACTGCTCGACGCTCTGCGCCGAGGTGCCGAGATCAAGCTGTGGATCAACGGCCCCGCCGTCGGCCTGGCCAAGCACTACGCCCAGCTGGACCGGATCGTCGAAGGCGGCCCCGCCATGGTCGCGGCGCTTAGCGTCAACGGATCGGTCGGGCTTGCTAGGGTCGAGAACGGACCGTGGCAGTTCATCGTTGTCCTGCCCGACCAGGGGCCTCCCCTGATCGCCCGCGCAACGGCCGACCGCTAGGCATCGGCCGCCACGGTCGGGCAGCAAACGGCGCAGCAGGCGTGTCGAACTTGCCATCCCGTCTGCCATCGACCCGACCTCCGGGGAGCGGGCCGCCGCCCGGCCCGCCAAGTCAAGCGGACCTTGACACAGGTTCGGACGCTGGCGGGCCGGGCGGTGGTCTGCTCGGCTAGCCCGGGTCGACGGCAGGCGGGATGGCCTACCGCAACCACCCACGGACCGCAAGCCGCCGGCGCAGCCCCGGCCATCCTGGAGCCGGAGCGCCCCCGCCGGAGGCGCAGTAACCGCAACCCCGCGACCGCCGCCAGCTCGCCGACGCGGCCGGCGTGCGCTCCCCTACGCCGCGTGGGCTCGTGGCCGCGCGGCCCGGCCGGCTGC
>NZ_JBEXIA010000052.1:0-33029 GCF_040608335.1 Micromonospora sp. NPDC005194
CGCCCGCCCCCAGAACCGGGGTGGGGGGGCCCGCCGCACCGCGTTCAACTGTGGGTCGTCACCCGCCGAGCAGCCCGGCGTCGCGCAGCGCCGCCCAGAGCTGCTCCGGCACGTCCGCGTCCGACCGGCGCAGGGTCTCGGTCACCTGGGCTGCGTCGCGCAGGCCGACCACGGTCGAGACCACGGCCGGATGCCGGCGGACGAACGCCAACGCCGCCTGCGGCAGGGTGACGCCGTACGCCTGACAGACCGCCGCGATCCGCCGCGCCCGCTCGATCAGCTCCGGCGGCGCCTGCTGATAGTTGTAGACCGCGTCGGCCGGTGGCTGGTCGCGGGCCAGCAGCCCCGAGTTGTAGACCCCGGCGATGACCACGCCGACCCCACGGGCCTGCGCGGCGGGCAGCAGGTCGTCGAGCGCGCCCTGTTCGAGAAGGGTGTACCGGCCGGCGCACATGACCACGTCGATGTCGGTCTCCGCGACGAACCGGGCCAGCATCGCCGACTGGTTCATGCCGGCCCCGATCGCGCCGATGACGCCCTGGTCGCGCAGCTCCACCAGCGCGGGTACCGCCTCGGACGCGGCCTGCTCCCAGTGCTCGTCCGGGTCGTGCAGGTACACCACGTCCACGCGGTCCAGGCCGGTGCGTTCCAGGCTGGCCTCCAACGACCGGCGTACGCCGTCGCGGCTGAAGTCCCAGACCCGCCGCAGGTCGGCCGGCACGTCGAAGCCCTGCGAATCACGCTCCCCCGCGGTCTCCGGCGAGGGTACGAGCAGCCGCCCGACCTTCGTCGAGACCACGTACTCGTCGCGCGGCCGGGACCGCAGCGCGGCGCCCAGCCGCCGTTCGGACAGGCCGAGGCCGTAGTGCGGCGCGGTGTCGAAGTACCGGATGCCGGCGGCCCAGGCGGTGTCGACGGCCGCGGCGAACTCGTCGTCGGACGTCGCCCGGAACAGGTTGCCGCCCTGCGCCGCGCCGAAGCCCAGCGTGGTGAGGCGGATCGCCGGCCGGCGGGGCAGCGCTCGGTCCGTCATGACGCCTCCAGCCGGTACGCGCGGTGGGCGGTCTCCCGCCAGATCGCCGCCTGCTCCTCGTCACCGAGTGGTGCCACCAGGTCGGCGAGCACGGCGACCCACCGGGTGTAGGAGCTGGCGAGCAGGCACACCGGCCAGTCCGAGCCGAACATGAGCCGGGCCGGTCCGAACGCGTCGAGCGCGTGG
Organism: Micromonospora sp. NPDC005194; assembly: GCF_040608335.1. NCBI lineage: Bacteria > Bacillati > Actinomycetota > Actinomycetes > Micromonosporales > Micromonosporaceae > Micromonospora > Micromonospora sp. NPDC005194. The sequence continues at coordinate 1,220 of NZ_JBEXIA010000052.1, forward strand.
TCGACGGCGGGCCGCAGGTCGTCGGCCGTCCAGGATGATCCGTCCACCTCGGTCACCAGACCGGAGAGCTTCGCGGTGACGTTCGGTTGGGCGGCGAGCGCCCGCAGGTTGGCCGGCCAGTCGCCGAGGCTCCCCGTGCCGAGCGCCGGTTTGGCGAGGTGGTCCAGGACGAACGACACCTCGGGCAGGTCGCGGACGAGCCGGGTGGCCGCCGGCAGTTGGTGGTCGCGGACCAGCAGATCGTAGGCGAGACCGGCCGCGCCGACCGCCGCGATGCCCCGCCGGACGTCGTGTCGGTCGAGGTACGCCGGGTCGGGTTCGGACTGGACCAGGTGCCGGATGCCGACCAACCGCTCTCCGCCGCGTGCCGTGCGGAGCCGGTCGAGGCGCTCGTCGATGTCGTCGGCGGTGAGGTTGACCCAGCCGACGACCCCGCTGATGAGCGGGTCGTCGGCCGCGATGCCCAGCAGGTGCTCCGTCTCCGTCACGGAGGCGATGGACTGCACGACGACGGTCTCGGTGACGCCCGCGGCCCGCGCCGCCGGGGCGAGATCCGCCGGGGTGAAGTCGTTGTCGATCGCCGCCATCGTGTCCGGGTCGATCCAGGGCTGCGGGTGTCGCGCACGGACCCAGAGGTGGTGGTGCGCGTCGACGATGCCGGGGCGGCCGGCCGGCGAGGTCTGCTGCGTCATCGGCCCAACCACCCGCCGTCGACGGGCAGGACGGTGCCGTGCACGTAGTCCGAGGCCGCGGCGGCCAGGAACACTGTGGCGCCGGCCAGGTCGTCGGCGCGTCCCCACCGGCCGGCCGGGATCCGGCCCACGATCGCGTCGTTGCGCGCGGGGTCGTCGCGGAGCGCCTGGGTGTTGTCGGTGGCGATGTAGCCGGGCGCGATCGCGTTGACGTTCACCCCTCGGCCCGCCCACTCGTTGGACAGGGCTCTGGTCAGCCCGGCGAGGCCGGACTTCGCCGCGGTGTAGCTCGCGACGTTGATGCCGCCCTGGAAGCTCAGCAGCGAGGCGGTAAAAATGATCTTTCCGCGGCCCCGGTCGACCATCCGCCGACCGATCTCCCGGCTCAACACGAACTGGCTGGACAGGTTCACCTGCAACACCCGGTCCCACATCTCGTCGGGGTGCTCGGCGGCCGGCGCCCGGGCGATCGTGCCGCCGTTGTTCACCAGGATGTCCACCGGCGCCACCGCCGCGGCCTCCTCGGCCAACCGGTACACCGCGGCCCGGTCGCCCAGGTCCGTCCGGATGCCGGTGAACCGGCGACCGGCCGCCTCGACCCGTTGCTGCACCGCACTGCCCTCGGACTCCAACTGCGCCGACACCCCGATGATGTCCGCGCCGGCCACCGCGAGGGCCTCCGCCATCGCCAGGCCGATCCCCCGCCGGGCGCCGGTCACCAACGCGGTACGTCCCGTCAGGTCGAACAGGGCGCTCATCGGCCCTCCTCCCGCCAGTCGAGCAGCACCTTCATGACGCCGCCGCCACCCTCCAGGGCCGTGAACGCGTCCGTGACACCGGCCACGGGCAGCACCCGGGAGATCAGCTCCCGGGCCGGGATGACGCCCACCGCGACCAGCCGGATCGCCTCCACCACGTCCTCGCGCTGGTACAGCCGCGCGCCCAGCAACTCCAGCTCGCGCCAGAAGAACCGGTGCAGGTTCACCGGACGCGGCTGCGGGTGGATCGCCACCATCACCAGTCGACCCCGGGTGGTCAGCACATCCACGGCCGTGCCGACCCCGGCGGCGGAACCGGACACCTCGAACGCGACGTCCGCGCCCGCGCCCCCGGTCCGCTCGTTGACGAGCGCCACCACATCGGTCGGCCCCGGATCCACGGCCTCGATCCCGATCCCCGACGCGACCCCGCGCCGGAAGCCGTCCGGTTCGACGAGCAGAACCTGGGCCCCACGCACCCGGGCGACGGCCGCGATGAGGACGCCCACCGGACCGCCGCCGACGACGACCACGTGCTCTCCGGACGCCACCTTCGCCCGTCCGACGTCGTGCACCGCCACCGCGACCGGCTCGACGAGCGCCGCGTGGTCCAGCGGCAGATCGTCGGGGAGTGGAAGCACCAACTCGGCCGGCACCGTCCACGACGACTGCATCGCGCCGGGCGAGTCGATGCCGAGGAAGTCCATCGCGTGGCAGATGTGCGAATTGCCGCGGCGGCACGCCGCACACTGCCCGCAGGCACGGGTCGGCATCACGGTGACGGGCTGCCCGACGGTCAGCCCGGTGACGCCGTCGCCCAGCGCGGCGACCCGGCCCGACATCTCGTGTCCAAGCACCGCCGACGCGCCCACCCGGGCGTCCATGTCGCCGTGGAAGATGTGCAGGTCCGTGCCGCAGATCCCGGTGTACGCCACCGCGATCCGCACCTGGCCGGGGCCCGGCGGTTCTGGGGCACGGTCTTCGATCCCGAGATCACGCGCACCCCGGTAGACAACTGCCTTCACTGCTGCTCCGTCTCCACGTCGTTGGTTGGTACGGGTGCGTATGCCAGGGGCGGCCAGATCCGCATCCGTCGTGTCGGCGCCATCGACACGGTAATCATCCGACCAATCCTGGTCCAGTGGTCGCTTGCGGGCGGGCCGGCTCAGTGCCGCAGGGGTGCCACGTCGTTCTGGGACCCGACGGCATCGGCGAGCAGGGCCTCGACCGGGACCGGCCCGACGGTGGGCATCTGCTCGGCCACCGACAACAGGCGCTTGCCGGCCCGCTCCGGTCGGACGTTCGGGCTGCCGGCGGCCGGGCTACCGGTCCGCTGTCCGGCCGCCGCGATCGCCGCCTCGTCGACCCGGATGCCCAGGCCCGGTGTGTCGCCGAGAATGAAGGCGCCGTCCTCGACGTGCAGGTCGAGGCCGATGCCCGCCGGCGGCCGCAGATCCTGTAGTTCGCTGGCCAGGTGGTTCGGCACCGAGGTAGCGGCGTGCAGCAGCCCGACCGGGATGTTGCCGATGGGGCTGACCGGCAGGTCATGGGCATGCGCCAGGGCCGCCACCCGCAGGAAGTGGGTGACACCCCAGACGGCGGCCATCTGGACGATGTCGACCGCGCCCGCCCCGATCAGCGGGCGGTACTGCTCCAGCCCGGTGAGGTTCTCGCCGGTGGCGATCGACGCTCGGACGCCCCGGCCGACGGCGGCCAGACCCTCGGCGTCCCAGCGGCGGACCGGCTCCTCGATCCAGATCAGATCGAGGGTGCGTTCCAGCTCGGCCACGTGCCGGACGGCCTGCTTGCGCGACCACGCCTCGTTGACGTCGAGCATCAGACCGGGCCGCCGGCCGTGGCCCGCCTCGGTCAGCACCTCCCGCACCAGCGCGAGCCGGTGCCGGTCCCGCTCGATGTCGAGGCCGCCCTTGAGCTTCGCGGCACGCAGGCCGTACCCCGCGTAGACCTCGTACTCCGCGACCAGCTCGTCGTCGGTCAGACCGATGTCGAGGCCGGACGCGTAGGCCGGGACGCGTCGGTCCCGCCCGCCGAGCAGCCGCCAGAGCGGCTCACCGGCGAGCTGCGCCTTGATGTCCCACAGGGCCGTGTCCAGTGCGCCGATCGTCCCGAACACCAGCCCGCCGTGACCGGCCTTGAAGGTGTGCCGGAGCATCCGGTCGTACAGGCTGGTCACCGCGCGGGGATCTTCCCCCTCGATGGCCGGGAAGATCTTGTCGATCTCCACGTGCGGGCCCAGGCCGACGCCGCTGATCCCCCCGTCGGTCTCGACGATGGTGATCGGCACCGTCGTGACGCCGTCGGGGAACACGCCGTTGGCGTCGCCGACGGGCCGGCCCCACTCCTGGACCGTCGTCAGGGTTCGATACCCGGTGATGCGCATGTCAGCCTTTCGTGGAACCAGCGGCGACGCCGTCGGCGATCTGGCGCTGAAGGAACAGGTAGACCGCCAGGACGGGGATCGCGGCGATGAGCACCCCGGAGGCGAACGTCGGAATGTCCTCGGAGTACTGCCCCCGCAGCGAGGTCACCCCGACCATGAGGGTGCGGTGGTCGGCCGACGGCATCAGCAGCAGCGAGATGAGCACGTCGTTCCAGCAGAACAGCGTGTTGAGGATGCCGACCGAGAGCAGCGCCGGAGCGCCCAGCGGCAGCATGATCCGCCGATAGACGCCGTACACGGTGTTGCCGTCGATCCGGGCCGCGTCGACGATCTCCGCCGGGATGGTCTTGTAGTAGCTGGTCATCAAAAAGACCGTGAAGGGCAGGAACTGCGCGACGTACGCGAGGATCAGCCCCGGGTACGTGTCGACGAGACCGCTGTCCGCCATGACCCGGGCCAGCGGCACCATGATCACCTGGAAGGGGATGAAGAGCGCCGCGAGGCAGCCGATGAACAGCGCCGTCGAGCCCCGAAAGCGCAGTTGGCTCAGCGCGAAGCCGGCCATCGACCCGAACAGCAGCAGCAGGAACACCGAGCAGGCCACCACGAGGACCGAGTTGGCGGCGTAGCGGCCCATGCCGACGCTGGTCCACGCGGTGGTGATGTTCTCGAAGCGCAGCGCGTCCGCCAGGGAGAACCGGTCGAGAATGTACTCCCGGCGGGTCTTCATGGCGACGTTCGCGGTGAACAGCAGCGGGTAGATCGTCGCGAGCGCGAGGAGCCCCATCGGGATCACGAGCAACCATCTGCCCAGTCGGACGCGGGACATCAGTCTTCCCTCCCCGCTCGTCGGAGCAGCTTGAGTTGCACCAGCCCGACGACGAGCATGATGACGAAGAGGACGGTGGACGCGGCCGACGCGAGCGCCGGCCGGTTCATCTGCCCCTGCTGGATCCAGATGTAGTACTCCGGCAGGTACGTCGAGCCCTCCGGGCCGCCACTGGTCATGACGTAGAGCAGGCCGAACATGGACGTCAGCATCCCGATCATCGTGGTCACGAAGACGAACTGGATGGTGCGGGAGAGGCTGGGGATGATCACGTGCCAGATGACCTGGGCCAGTGACGCGCCGTCCACCCGCGCGGCGTCCAGCAGCGCGGAGTCCAGGGTCGCGAAGCCCGCGAGGAACACGACCAGGGCCATGCCGAAGGTCGCCCACACGTGTACGCCGACGACCGCGAACATGGCGACGTCCGGATCACCGAGCCAGTCCACCGGCCCGATGCCCACCGAGGACAGGACAACGTTGACAGGACCGTCAAACGAGAGCAGCAGGTTGAAGATCGCGCCGACGATGACCGGAGACAGCACGGCCGGGAAGAAGTAGACGCTGCGGTAGAACCGGTGCCCCGGCACGCGCAGGTAGATGAACGTGGCGAGCAGGCCCGGGATGGCCACCGCCACCGGCAGGAGCAGCACCAGCAGCCCCACGTTGCGCAGCGCCTGTTGGAACAGCGGATCGTGGAGCAGGTCGACGTAGTTGTCGAAGCCGACCATCGCCCCGTCGCGGTCGCCGTCGCCGGTGAAGGAGAAGTTGACGCCGAGTAGCAGCGGCCACAGCCGCAGCAGCACGAGGATCAGGACGGCCGGGGCGACCAGCACGAAGGGCGCCAGTTGTTCGGCGCGACGGCCGCTGGCGGCGCGCCGGGAAACGGGGCGGCCACGAGACGGCGGCGCGGAGGGCGGGAACCCGCCGGCCCGCTCGGCCGAGGCCGAACGGACCGACGAGAGCGACTTACCGATCGACACGAGATCAGCCCGCCGTGTCCACGGCGGCCATCTGCTTCACGACCTCGTCGACACTGATCGACCCGCTGAGCAGCTGCTGGGAGAGCCTGCCCATCAGGTCGAGCGCCTTCGAGGAGAGCGCCACGTGCGGCGCCGGCTTGCCGGTCTTGAGCGCGCCGACGATCGTGGTGACGGCCGGCCCAGCCTGCGACACGTCGATGGTCGTGTCGGCCGTGATCGCGCCGGCGTTGGCGTAGAACGCCTTCAGGGCGTCGGTGGAGGTCAGCGAGCGCACCAGGTCGGCGGCCACCTTCGGGTCCTTGGTCCACTTCGCGACCGCGTAACCGATACCGCCGTCGTACGGCAGGCTCGGGGTGGCACCACTGGTCACGGTCGGGGCCATCATGACGCCGAGCTTCTCCGGCGTGATGAACTCGTTGAAGTCCTTCCAGTGCCCGATGTCCGACATCAGACCGATGATGTGGGCGGCCTTACCGGACTGGAAGACGGCGAAGGCGTCGTTGAACATCGCGGTGGAGTTGGCCCCGTCGTTGTTCAGCTTCGCGGTGCCGGTCTCCTTCCACAGCTCGAAGATCCGCTTCACGTTCGGCGAGTTCCAGTCGCGCTTGCCGGCGATCCAGTTGTCGTACTCCTGCGGGGTGAGGACGCCCGACGCCAGGGCCGACAGGAAGAACTGGATGCCGATGCCCTCCTTGTTGCCGACGGCGAAGCACTTGGCGCCGGTGGCCTTGGTGATGGTGGCGCAGTTGGCGATGAACTCCGACCACGTCGTGGCCGGCTTCGCAGGGTCGAGGCCGGCCTTCTCGTAGAGCGTCTTGTTGTAGTAGATCGGATGACCCTGCAGCGTCACCGGAGCGGCGTAGGTCTTGCCGTCCTTGGCGAACGCCTCCCAACCGGCCAGCCGCTGCCGGTCCTCGCTCACGTACTCGTCGAGCGGCTGGAGCGAGTCCACCCGGTCGCGGATCTGGCCGCCACCGTTGAACAGGATGACGTCCGGCCCCTTGCCCGACTGGATGGCCGCGCCCAGCAGCGTGTAGTACTGATCGAACGGCTGGGCCACGAACTCGACCTTGACGTCCTTGTGCTTTTTGGCGAAGTCGGCCTTGGCCTTCTCCACGTACTGCGCGGAGCTGGCCTCGCCGGACTTCCAGTCCCAGACGACCAACTTCTTGTCCGAGCCTCCGGACGATGAACCCGAACCTGTCGCGCTTCCACAGCCAGTCAGGGCCAGCCCTGCAACGAGGACCGCGGACCACACTGCTCGTTGCTTCATCGTTGCTCACCTTCATATGGGGAGTGGCCGAGGGACCGGCCGTCGATGCAAGATTGACGAGAACGTAACTCGTATGACGTCTGACGTCAACGGTTGCCCGTACACTGGGGGCGGACTCGTGGGCCCGCTCCCGCGGCTACGCGGAGGTGAACGTGACGACATCGAACCAGTCGACCGTCAACGGCGGGGCGGCACCGACCTGGGCCCGTCGCCCGGCCAACCTGGCTCAGGCGATCACCGCCGAGCTGGTGACCCGGATCGTCCAGGGAGTTCACCCCTCGGGAACACCGCTGCCCCCCGAGCCGGTGCTCTGCGAGACCTTCTCGGTGAGCCGGACGGTCATCCGGGAAGCGGTGAAGATCCTGCAGGAGAAGGGGCTCGTGCAGGTCCGCCAGGGCAGCGGAACGCTGGTCACCCCGCCCTCGGCGTGGGACATGCTCGACGAACTCGTCCTCGCGGCGACCATCGCCGAGGACGACACCCTGGCGATCCTCGACGACCTGGTGGTCACCCGGCGGGTGCTGGAGTCCGACATGGCCAACGTGGCCGCGCGGCTCGCCGACGAGGAGACCGTCGACCGGCTGCGGGCCCTGGTGGACCGGATGGACGAACTGGTGGACGACCACGTCACCTACCAGGAGCACGACCGCGCCTTCCACGACACGGTCATGCAGGCGTCGGGCAACCGCATCGCCCGGGGCGTCGTCCGGTCCCTGGAGAGCCAGGTCGTCAACACCGCGCGCTACATGGGCCAGCCGGAGCGGGCCATGTGCGTGGCGTCGAACCAGGGCCACCGGCGCATCTACGAGCGCATCGCCGCCCACGACCCCGACGGCGCCGCGCAGGCGATGTTCACGCACATCACCGAGGCGTGGCTCGTCCGGCGCAGCGGGCCGGGCAGCCCGACGCGGCTGCAGCGCTGACGACCCGGTGCCGCAGCGCTGACGACCCGGTCGCCGGACGTTGGCGACCCCGGTCCGACCGGCCTGCGACGGCGGCGCGGAAATCCAGATTTATCCATCGCTTGAGAATGTTAGCGATAACAGACTACCCTCGGGCCGCAGAGGCGAAGGGCACGCTTCACCGCTCCACTCGATCCGCCGAGGTCGATGGAGTCGCGCATGACCAACGCCCGCTGGTGGGTGTCCGGGCCTCCCTCAGGGACGTTGACCACCGCCGTTGACAACGGCGGGACGCCGCGCGCGGGAGCCATGGTGGACCCCCGATCCCTCCTGCCGCTCTCGCGGCACGGCCACCACCGAGGTCCCGAAGCGACCCGCGACGACACGCGGCACCCGCCAGCGAGAGCGGCGAACCGTGCCCGCCCGTCGTGACCCATCCTGGAGGTACCGATGCACCCCACACCGCCACCACGGACGAAGAACCGGCTCCGGCGCGGCGTCGCCTGGCTCGTGAGCCTGCTGCTCATCTCGACGCTGACCCCGGCCACGGCCGCCCACGCGGACAACCCCATCGTCCAGCACATCTACACCGCCGACCCGGCTCCCCTGGTGCACAACGGACGGGTCTACCTCTACACCGGCCACGACGAGGACGGCTCCACGTACTTCACCATGAAGGACTGGCGGGTGTGGTCGTCGGCCGACATGGTCAACTGGACCGACCACGGCTCGCCCCTGAGCCTCAGCACCTTCAGCTGGGCGAGCGCGAACGCGTGGGCCGGCCAGGTCGTCGCCCGCAACGGCAAGTTCTACTGGTACGTGCCGGTGACCGCCCGGGCGACCAACTCGATGGCCATCGGCGTCGCGGTCGCCGACAGCCCCACCGGGCCGTTCCGGGACGCCATCGGCCGTCCGCTAGTGGGCAACGGCGAGATCGACCCCACCGTCTTCATCGACGACGACGGCCAGGCGTACCTGTACTGGGGCAACCCGAACCTGTGGTACGTCCGGCTGAACGCGGACATGATCTCCTACAGCGGCAGCGCCACCAAGATTCCGCTCACCACCGCCGGGTTCGGCACCCGGACGGGGAACGCGAGCCGGCCGACCCTCTACGAAGAGGGCCCGTGGGTCTACAAGCGCAACGGTATCTACTACAACGTGTTCGCGGCGGAATGCTGCTCCGAGTTCATCGGTTACTCGACCGCGACCGGCCCGACCGGCCCCTGGACCTACCGCGGGACGGTCATGCCCCGCCAGGGCGCGAGCTTCACCAACCACCCCGGAGTCATCGACTTCAACGGCGGCTCGTACTTCTTCTACCACAACGGAGCGTTGCCCGGCGGCGGCGGCTACACCCGCTCGGTGGCCGTGGAGAAGTTCACCTACAACACCAACGGCACCATCCCGACGATCAACATGACCACGACGGGCGCACCCCAGATCGGCACCCTGAACCCGTACGGGCGGCAGGAGGCCGAGACCATCGCCTGGGGCTCCGGCATCGAGACCGAGCCGGCCAGCGAGGGCGGGATGAACGTCGGGTTCATCGAGAACGGGGACTACATCAAGGTCAAGGGCGTGGGCTTCGGTACGGGCGCGACGTCCTTCTCCGCCCGGGTCGCCTCGGCCACGTCCGGTGGCACGATCGAACTGCGCCTCGGTAGCCCCACCGGCACCCGGGTGGGCAGCTGCGCGGTGCCGGGCACCGGCGGGTGGCAGACCTGGCAGACCGTCTCCTGCCCGGTCAGCGGCGCGACCGGGACCCAGGACCTGTACCTGCGCTTCACCGGCGGCAGCGGCAACCTGTTCAACTTCAACTGGTGGCAGTTCCAGGCCGGCGGCACCACGACGCCCACCCCGACCCCCACCGCGACGCCGACGCCGACTCCGACGCCGACTCCGACCCCCACCCCGACGCCCACTCCCACGCCGACGCCGACGCCGACGCCGACGGTCCCGGCTGGGCAGTCCTGCGCGGTGACCAACACCGTGGTCAACACGTGGCAGGGCGGATTCGAAGGACGGCTGACGGTCACCAACGCCGGGGCCTCGTCGCTCGCCGGGTGGCGGGTCACCTTCACCCTCCCCAGTGGGCAGACGGTGTCACAGGTCTGGAACGGCACCCTCACCCAGGCGGGCAACCAGGTGACCGTCGCGAACGCCGCCTACAACGGGCAGCTCGCGCCGGGAACGTCCACCACCGCGGGCTACCTCAGCACGAGCGCCACCACCAGTCCGCCGACCATCACTCCGACCTGCTCCCCCGCCTGAGGGTCACTCCACCCCCAAGAACACCCCCACCCCATCCCCACCTCGCCCGCCGCCGACGTTGATCATGAATTTGGTGCCCCTGACACGCCGATAGGGGAGCAGCAACTTCCTGGTCGACGGGGTGGGGAGGGGGTGGGGTGGGGGTCCTAGAAGTCGTCGTCGAAGGCCACCGTCCCGGTCACTCCCACCTGGTACGCCGACACCCGCCGCTCGAAGAAGTTGGACAGCTCCTGGACGTCCTGCAACTCCATGAAGGCGAACGGGTTGGCGGACCCGTAGTGCGGGGCGATCCCGAGCTGGACGAGACGGCGGTCGGCGACGTGCTGGAGATACTCCCGCATGTCCGCCCGGGTGAGACCGGGCACGCCCTGACCCACCAGGTCCTCGGCGAACTGGACCTCGCACTCGACGGCCTCGGTGAGCATCTGGCGAACCTGGTCGGCGAGATCGTCGTCGAACAGGTCGGGCTCCTCGGCACGCACGGTGTCCACCACGTCGAACGCGAACGCCATGTGCATCGACTCGTCGCGGAAGACCCAGTTGGTGCCGGAGGCCAGGCCGTGCAGCAGGCCGCGGGAGCGCAGGAAGTAGACGTACGCGAACGCGCCGTAGAAGAACAATCCCTCGATGCAGGCGGCGAAGCAGATGAGGTTGAGCAGGAACGCGCGCCGGTCGTCCCGGGTCCGCAGCTCGCGCAACTCCCCCAGCGAGTCGATCCAGCGGAAGCAGAACTCGGCCTTGCGGCGGATCGAGGGGATGTTCTCGATGGCGGCGAAGGCGGCGAACCGCTCGGTCTCGTCGGGCACGTACGTGTCGAGCAGGTTGAGGTAGAACTGGACGTGCACGGCCTCCTCGAACAGCTGCCGCGACAGGTAGAGGCGGCCTTCCGGGCTGTTGACGTGCTGGTACAGGTTGAGCACGAGGTTGTTGGCGACGATCGTGTCGCCGGTGGCGAAGAACGCGACGAGGCGGCTGACCAGGTGCCGCTCGGCCGGCGACAGCCTGTCCAGATCGGCAAGGTCGGCGTGCAGGTCGACCTCCTCGACCGTCCAGGTGTTGCGGATGGCGGCGCGGAACCGGTCGAAGAAGTGCGGGTAGCGCATCGGGCGGAGAGTGAGATCCATCCCGGGGTCGAGCAGCATGTGCGTGGTCCTCGCGTCAGCGGCGGTGTCGGAGACGGTCACTGGCACGCCTCGCACGACTCGGGGTTCTCCAGCGAGCAGGCCAGCGCCTCGGCGTCGCTCGTCGACGGCGTGACGAGGGCGACGGCGGCGGGCGTGACGGTGGCCTGCTGGATGCGCGTGGCGGGACGGGAGCGCAGGTAGTAGGTGGTCTTCAGCCCGGTCTTCCAGGCGTACAGGTACATCGAGGAGAGCTTGCCGATGGTGGGCGAGGCCAGGAACAGGTTCAGCGACTGGGACTGGTCGATGAACGGGGCGCGGGCGGCGGCCAGGTCGATCAGCGCCCGCTGCGGCAGCTCCCACGCGGTGCGGAACAGCTCCCGCACGTCGGCCGGGAGTTCCACGACGTCCTGCACCGACCCCTCCGCGCGCCGGATCGCCGACCGGATCTGCTCGGTCCACAGGCCACGCGCCTTCAGCTCGCGGACCAGGGCCGTGTTGACCTGGAGGAACTCCCCGGACAGGGTCTCGCGCTTGAACAGGTTCGAGACCTGCGGCTCGATGCACTCGTAACACCCGGCGATCGAGGCGATGGTCGCGGTCGGCGCGACCGCCACCAGCAGCGAGTTGCGCAGCCCGTACTCCCCGACCCGCTGGCGCAGCGCGGCCCAGCGCGCGGTCTGCGTACCCTCGACACCCCACAGGTCGGGTTGGAGCTGGCCCCGCGCGGCCCGGGTCTGGGCGTACGCCGGATGGGCGCCGAACTCACGCGCCAGGTCGGCGGAGGTCTCCAGCGCGGTCAGGTACAGCTCCTCGCTGATCCGGGTGGACAGCTTCCGCGCGGCCGGCGAGTCGAACGGCAGCCGCAGTGCGAAGAACACGTCCTGCAGGCCCATCAGCCCGAGCCCGACCGGCCGCCAACGGGGGTTGCTCGCCGCCGCCTGCGATGTCGGGTAGTAGTTGATGTCGATGACCCGGTCGAGGAACGTCACCGCGGTCCGGACCGTGGCGCGCAGTCGCGGCCAGTCGATGCCGCTCCCGGTCAGGTGGGCGGCGACGTTCACCGAGCCGAGGTTGCACACCGCGGTCTCGGCGTCGCTGGACACCTCGATGATCTCGGTGCACAGGTTGGACAGGTGCACCACGTTGCCCGGCTCGGCCGTCTGGTTGCACAGCCGGTTGGCCGCGTCCTTGAAGGTCATCCAGCCGTTGCCGGTCTGGGCCAGGGTGCGCATCATCTTCCCGTACAGCTCCCGCGCCGGCACCTGCCGCACGTAGCGGCCCTGCGCCTCGGCCGCCCGGTACGCGGCGTCGAAGCGCTCCCCCCACAGGTCGGGCAGCTCGGGAACCTCGTCCGGGTCGAACAGCGACCACACCTCGTCGGCCTCGACCCGGCGCATGAACTCGTCCGGGATCCAGTTGGCGAGGTTCAGGTTGTGGGTACGCCGGGCGTCCTCGCCGGTGTTGTCCCGCAGTTGCAGGAACTCCTCGATGTCCGGATGCCACGGCTCCAGGTAGACGCAGGCCGCGCCCTTGCGCCGGCCGCCCTGGTTGACCGCGGCGACGCTCGCGTCGAGCGTACGCAGCCACGGCACGATCCCGTTGGACTGCCCGTTGGTGCCGCGGATCAGCGCGCCCCGGGACCGGACCCGGGAGTACGCGATGCCGATGCCACCGGCGAACTTGGACAGGTTCGCGACCTGGGCGTAGCGCTGGTAGATCGAGTCCAACTCGTCGCGCGGCGAGTCGACGAGGTAGCACGAGGACATCTGCGTGTGCCGGGTGCCGGAGTTGAACAGCGTGGGTGAGCTGGGCAGGTAGGCCAGGCTGGACATCAGCCGGTAGAAGTCGACCGCCTCGTCCGGCGTACGGGACAGGCCGCAGGCCACCCGCAGCAGCCAGTACTGCGGGGTCTCCAGCACCAGCCGGCTGGTGGGGTGGCGCAGCAGGTACCGGTCGTAGACCGTACGCAGCCCGAAGTACTCGAAGCGGCGGTCGCCGTCGGCGTCGACGGCGTCGTCGAGCGTGCTGCCATGCGCGGCGACGAACGCGGCGGTCTCGTCTCCGATCAGCCCCTGCGCGTGGCCGGTTCGGATCGCCGCGCTGAACGAGGTGACGCCCTGTCGGCGTACCTCCCGGTCGATGTGGCTGGCCAGCAGCCGGGCGGCGAGGCGCGAGTACTGCGGCTCCGTACCGATCATGTCGGCAGCGGTCTGGATGGTCAGCCGGTCCAGCTCGGCTGTCGTCGCGCCGTCGTACAGGCCGCTGATCGTGCGGGTCGCCACCCGCAGCGGGTCGACGTCGGGCAGGTCGTCGGCCCAGCGCTCGACCTCGGCGACGAGCCTGCGCACGTCCACCGGCTCGCTGGCGCCGCCGCGTTCGCGGACCTGCCCCGGCGTACGCCGCAGGGCCGTCTCGCCGCCGGCCGCGGCTACCTCGGTAACTGTCACCACTCACTCCTCGCGAGCTTGAGGACCTGATGGCCCTCGGCACGAGGAGACCGACACCGGCGGACGCCACGCCGGCGGCGCGGATCCGAAAGGCGTCGGCCGTCCCACGCGGCCTCGGACCACCGCCCACCCGGATGCGGGTACGCGGCGCGCTGGCAGGTCTTCGGACTCGCGGGCACGACCGGGGTTCACCCGGTCCCCTACTGGCCGTCGCTTCCCAGGCCAGGTGGCGGCCCAGTGCTGATGACGGCTGTCGTTCCCACTCACCGCTGCGGGGCAGTCCCGGAATTCCACCGGGTTCCCTCTTGCCTCGGCCGCCCTGGGATGAGTGGCCGAACCAGCTGCGGTCGACACCATATATAGGGGCGACTGGGTTTGTCACACCCCACATGTCGGGTCCGGGCGTGTCGCGGTCGCCGCTGACGGCCGTCGTCGATCCGTCGGCGACGGCAGACGCGCGAGCATCCGGCGGGGTCGCGTTCGGACACCGCCGTCGGCTTGACCGACCGAACCGGCACCGATACGGTCGACCCACTATCTGCGGCGACGCGAGGGAAGCCGGTGAGAATCCGGCGCGGTCGCGCCACTGTGAGCGGTCCCCGACCCCGGGGCCGCGAGCCAGGACGCTCGGTCGTCCGCAGCCTTGCGATGGGGACGCGTCATCCCCGAGGAGGTTCGTGCACGCATGTCCAGTTCCACGTCCAGCCAGCCGCTGGTGCACCCCGCTGCCCCGACCCGTCTCCTGTGGACGGTCCTGGCCACCGTCGCCGTGCTCACCTTGCTGGCCTATCTCGTCGCCTTCGACCAGGGCGCGGTCTCGCGCAGCGGGACGTACCTGCACGAGCTGATGCACGACGGCCGGCACCTGCTCGGTGTCCCGTGCCACTGAGCGGCACCGGCACCGCACCCACGTTCGTCACGGTTCTCCTGCGCGGGCTGCTCGCCGGCCTGGTGGCCGGCCTGCTCGCCGGAACGTTCGCCTACGTCGTCGGCGAACCCCACGTCGAGGCGGCCATCGCCATCGAGGAGGCGGCGGCACACGCCGAACCCGCCACCGGGGGGCACCAGCACGACGAGGACGCTCTGGTCAGCAGGAACGGCCAGCACGGCGGGCTGTTCCTGGCCACCGCCCTGTTCGGGGCCGCGATGGGTGGCCTGCTGGCCACCGCGTACGTCCTGCTGAACCGGCGGCGGCGCACGGTTGACGACGGGTGGTCCGGCCTGCTGCTGGCCGGCGGCGCGCTGCTCGGCGCGGTGATCGTGCCGTTCCTCAAGTACCCGCCGAACCCGCCGGCCGTCGGCGACCCGGCCACCATCAACCAGCGCACGGTCACCTACCTGCTGCTGGTGGTCCTCGGCCTGGTGGCGGTCTGGTCCGGTTCGCTGGGCTACCGGTCGGTCGGCGAGCAGGCGCCGGTGTGGCTGCGCGCCGCCGCGGCGGTCGGCGGGTTCCTGCTGGTCACCGGCGTGGCCTACGTGGTGCTGCCGTCGTTCCAGGAGGTCCCGGGGGACTTCCCCGCCACGCTGCTGTGGAGCTTCCGGCTCGCCTCCCTCGGCACCCAGGTGGTGCTGTGGACCGGGATCGGCCTGCTCTTCGCCGCCCTGATGCACCGGCAGCGCGCGGTAACCGACGCACGACTGGCCGGGTGAACGCCACCAGCCTGCGGCTGGTCGCCCACGGTCACACCGCCGCCCTGCGGCGGGCCCGGTTCGGCGGGGACGACACACTGGACGAGGGTGGCCGCAGCGCCGCCCTCGCCCTGTCCCCCACCGTGCTGGGCCGGCGGGCGCCGTCGGGCGACACCGACGCCTGCCTGTCCAGCCCCGCGGCGGCGGCCGTCCAGACCGCGTACGCCCTCGGTCTCGCGCCCGCTGTGGAGACGGCGCTGGCCGACTGCGACTACGGCGACTGGACCGGCCGGTCGCTGAAGGAGATCGGCGCCGCGCAGCCCGACGCGCTGCACGAGTGGCTGTCCACCCCGGACGCCGCGCCGCACGGGGGCGAGTCCGTCGCCGCCCTACGCGAGCGCGTCGGCCGCTGGCTGGACCAACAGCGCGGCCTCGGCCGACGGGTCACGGCCGTCACCCACCCGCTCGTGATCCGGGTCGCGGTCGTGCACGCCCTGGGACTACCGCTGGCGACGTACCGGCAATTGGACGTCGAGCCGTTGGCGGTCGTCCGGCTCACCGGCCAGGGCCCACGGTGGCGGCTCCGCCTGAGCGCGCCTCCGGCACCCGCGAGCGGGTGACGACTGTCGACCACGGCCCCTGTAGAGCTGCCCCAGATTCGGGGCGGCATGGAAGCGGTGGGGTCGGGCTGCCGGCAGGCGTACAGACCGGTGAGCGACATACCGCAGAGGTATGAATATGACTCCGAGGTATGTGCCTCACGGGCGACACGGCCTCGCCCGCCGCGCGGGGCGACAAGGCCACGCAAGACCGGCGGCCGCGCGACCCGCGACGCACGACCACGACGCGTGACGCGCGCGAGTCTCGGGGTCGAGATCGGGCGGGCCCAGGACGGGTGTCGGGCGGGCCGTGAAGCACGGCCCGCCCGACTGTGTTGTTCCCGGCTTACTTCGCGCCGGTGACCGTGAACGGTCGGGACACCGCCGTCGCCGACGTGGCGCCGGACAGCGTCACACTGGTCACGCCCGGCTGCGCCGAATCCGGAACGGTGACGGTCGCGCCGGAGACCACGCCGTCGCCGTTCGCGCGTACCGTGCCGACCGCACGACCGTCGCCGACGCTGACCGTGATCGCCTCGTTCGGCGCGAACCCGGAACCGTCGACAGTGATCGACATACCGCGCGGTCCGGACGTCGTGGGCAGCGACACCCGCGGCTGGTAGGCCGGGCCCGCCGGACGCGCGGTCACCTGGACGGTGGCCGTCGCCGGCGTACCCGAGGACGCGCCGGTGGCGCTGACGGCGTACCGGCCCGGGGTCGTGTCCCCCGACGTCGCGACGGAGGCGCGGACCGTGCCCGTCGCGGACGCCGAGACCGTCACGCTCCGCGTCGTGCCGGCGGCCAGAACCACCGTCACCCGCTCGCCGGCGGCGAACCCGCTGCCGTCGACCGTGACCGCGTCACCGGCGACGACCGGCTGAGCCCCGGACACCGCGAGCGTCGGCTGCGGCCCGGCACGCCGGACGGTAACGGTGAAGGTGGTGGTGCTGCTCGACAGCGTGTCCCACGCCGTGACGTGCACCGTGTAGGTGCCCTCCCGCGCGTAGGTGTGCTGGCCGCTCAGCGCGCCGGCCGCGCCGACCGTCACGTCGTCCGGAACCGTGCCGTCGCCCCACTGGACGCGGGCGCGGTAGCCGGTCGCGCCGGGGACACCGCCGGTCACCGACCCGAGGTTCGCCGCGAGGACCTGCCCGGCGTCGACGCTCTGGTCGGCGGGGGCGGTGGTCGCCAGCGCGGCGGCCGGCGTGCCGTCGTCGGCGACGGCGAACACGTGGATCCGGCCCGCCGAGCGGGGATCGCCGGTCTGCGTCGGCAGGGTCACCGAGACCAGCGTCTTACCCGCCGGGATCTGGTACGGCGTGGTGGCGAACAGGAACGGCTGCGCGCCGTCGCGGCTCGTGCCGCTCAGCCGGTACGCGGATTTCGCGACCACGATGTTGCCGTACGACGGGGTGCCGTTGGCGTTGCCGCCCAGCGTCCAGTCACTGAACTGGATCGGGATGCTGGCGGTGCTGCCGTCGCTGAACGTCACCGTGCCGGCGGTGCTCTGGTTGCCCTGCGTGCCGGCGCCGATGAACGAGATGGTCCGGGCGTCGGACGGCAGGTGCAGAGCGATCGTCGCGCCGTTGCCGGTGGCGTTGTCCGGTTGCCCGGCCGGGATCTGCGGCAGGGTGAAGCCCAGCGCCGTGCCCGGCACCTGCTGCCGCTGACCCTGGGTCACGCCGGCCGCGGCCAGGGCGGCCCGCGAGTACGCCCACGACTTCGCGTCGCAGTCCGCCGCGAGGGTGCCCTCGTCGCCGACGCACACGGTGTCGAACGCCGCGGCGAGACCGTTCTGTGGCGCGTACGCGACGTCGACGCCGACCGTCACCGAGCCCTGGCTGGTGCCGTCGGTGACGGTGACGTTCGCCTGGTGGTAGCCGGGCGTGGCGTAGGTGTGTTCGCCGCTGACGCGGTAGACGGCCCGTGAACTCAGCGTCAGGGTGCCCTCGGTGGCCGGTGAGCCGTCACCCCAGTCGATCGTCGCCGAGTAGTCGTCGGCGGCGCCGCCGGTGACCGTGCCCAGCGCCACCGTCGCGGGTGCGCCGGAGAGCGCGTGCCCGCCGTCCGTGGCGGTCACCGTGATGTCGCCGCCGCCCAGGTCGAGGTCGCCGCCGGCGAGCAGCTCGATCTCGGCGAGGGTCGGCTGCGCGGCGCCGACGGTCTTCGTCACGACGAGGCGGAACTGGGAGTACCGCCCCGGCTTGTCGATCCGGAACGGCCGGGTCTGGTTGCGCCAGCGGAACACCTCGCCCGCGCGGGAGTCCAGGGTGCTCCAGGTGAGACCGTCGGTGGAGCCCTGCAGCCGCCAGTCCGCCGCGTCACCGGCGCCCGCGCCGGAGGTGAGTGTGTAGTACGTCGGCTTCTGGCGGCCGCCACGGGCGGCCCAGCTGATCTGCGGCGTGCCCGACGACGCGGTCAGCTGCGTGGTCGACGAGTCGTCGAACAGCTTTGACGCGTCCTGGCCGCCACCGGCGGTGGCGGTGCCCAGGCCGGGCCCGGTGACGTCCTGCAACGGCTCGGGTGCCGCGTCACCCTTCGTCAGCGACGGCGGCCCGTCGTTGCGGCCGGTGCCCCAGGACGACGGGTTCGGTCCCATCTGGAAGTCGATCGTGCCGCCCCGGGCGAGCGCGGACACGTCGACGGACACCTCGCGCTGCTTCTTGCCGTTGACCTTGACGCTCTGCACGTACACGTTGCGGGTGCTGTTGTTCGCGGCGTTGACCACGATGTCGCCGGTCGGGCGGTGGACGGTCATCCTGGTGAACTGCGGCGAGCCGATGGCCCAGTGGGTCGAACCCGCCTGCAACGGGTAGATGCCCAGCGAGCTGAGGACGTACCAGGCCGACATCTCCCCGTTGTCCTCGTCGCCCAGGTAGCCCTGGCCGATCTCGCTGCCGACGTAGAGGCGCTGCATGATCTCGCGCACGATGGCCTGCGTCTTCGCGGGCGCGCCGGCGATGTCGTACAGGTACGGAATGTGGTGCGACGGCTGGTTGCTCATGCCGAGCTGACCCAGGCGCACCGCGCGAGCCTCGAGCATCTCGTGGATGACGCCGCCGTAGCCGCCGGGGCGGTCGGCGTTCTCCGGGGTGGTGAAGAAGGTGTCGAGCTTGTCGCGCAGGGCCTCCTGCCCGCCGTACAGGTTGATCAGGCCCTGCGGGTCCTGCTGCGCGGTGAACGCGAAGTTCCACCCGTTGGTCTCGGTGTAGACGCCACCCCAGTCCAGCGGGTCACCGGCGAGGAACGTGCCGGAGGCGTCGCGGCCCTGGAAGAGCTTCGTCTTCTCATCGAAGAGGTGGACGTAGTTGCGGGCACGCTCCAGGAAGTACCGCGACTCCTCCTTGAGCTGGTCCCGCCGCGACTTCGGCGTGGCCGGGTCCTTCGCCAGGGCGGCGGCCATGTTGCCGATGCCGTAGTCGTTGATGTAGCCCTCCAGCGCCCACGACACCGACTCCCCCGTGGAGGTCGGCGTGTAGCCGAGGAACAGCGAGGTCTCGATGCCCTTGCGGCCGACCGCGCCGCGCCCGGACGCGACGGTCGCGTCCTTGACGGCCGCGTCGTACGCCGCGAGCGGGTCGGGCAGCTTGACCCCGGTGAGGTACGCCTGAGCGAGAGCCACGTTCGCGCTGGTGCCGGTCATCAGGTCGGCGTAGCCGGGCGACGACCAGCGGGCGATCCAGCCGCCGTCACGGTAGTGCTGGACGAAACCGTCGGAGATCCTGGCGGCGACGTCCGGGTAGAGCAGCGAGTAGGCGGGCCACACCGTGCGGTAGGTGTCCCAGAAGCCGTTGTTGACGTAGATCTGGCCGTCGACGATCTTCGCGCCGGTCCGGGTGGCGGTCGACGTGCCGGTCGGCGCGGACACCGGGCTGGCGTACTGCCAGTGGGGTGCGGCGGCGGTGCCGGTGTTCTCCGACTGGGAGTTCGGGTACAGGTTCAGCCGGTACAGGTTCGAGTACATGGTGACCAGCTGGGTCTCGGTCGCACCCCGCAGCTCGACCCGGCCGAGGCGGTCCTTCCACGCGGCGGTGGCGGCGTCGCGGATCGCATCGAAGCTCCGGCCGGTCACCTCCAGGTCGAGGTTGCGGCGGGCCTGGTCGACGGAGAGGAACGAGGTGGCGATCCGCATCGTCACCTGCCGCTCGGCGGAGACGTCGAAGGTGGCGGACGTCGCGGTGGACGTCGTCGGCGCGCGGTCGAAGGCGCCGGAGACGAACATGCGGCTGCGCCCGGCGGACAGGCCGCTTCCGTTGTCGACCCAGCCGGTGAAGGTGCCGTCGGCGCCGATGGTGAACGTGCCCTTGGCGAAGACGAGACTTCCGGTCGCCGGGCCGGGGCCGAAGGTGAACCGCATGATCCCGGCGTGGTCGGTGGGTGACATCTCCGCCACCAGACCGCTCTGCGTCGCGACCCGGTAGAGGTCCGGCTGTGCCGTCTCGTCGTCGTGCCGGAAGGCGAGCGCACGGCTGGCGGGTGACCCGGTGAGGGGGCCGTCGCCGGCCACCGGCATCACCGACATCTGGTTGCGGTCACCCATCCACGGGCTGGGCTCGTGGGAGATCGCGAGGCCCTGCAACGTGGGCAGGTTGGCCGCGTTGTTGGCCCGGTGGTACTCGTACTCCCAGGAGTCGGAGGTCGCGTCGGTCACCGGGGTGAAGAAGTTGAAGCCGTTCGGCACCGCGGTGATCGGCAGGTTGTTGCCGCGCGAGAACCCGCCCGTCGAGTTGGTTCCGCGCCGGGTGTCGACGTAGTTGGTCAGCCGGGAGCCGTCGATCGCCGCCGGCGAACCGGTCACCTCGACGTCGTCGAGCCAGCCCTGGAACCGGGTCTCCCCGGTCGCCTGCGGGTTGTCGTAGGCGAGCAGGATGCGGTCGATCGTCTTGCCCCGGGCGACGGCGCCGATGTCGGCGCGCACCGCGTTCCACTGGTCGGCGTAGAGCACCTTCGACGCGCCCTGGCCGGCCGGCGTCAGCGCGTAACCGTGCTGGTCCACCGCCGACCGTCCGCTGAGGTAGCTGCCGTCGGTGAAGTGCAGGTCGACGGCCGCGTAGGTGGACGGGTACCGGGCGTCCTGGCCGGTGAACTCGGGGAAGATCCGGTAGGACAGGCGGGTGTTCGGCCCGACCGGGATGTCGACGTCGAAGAGCCTGTTCGTCGCGTACGAGCGGCCGTCGGCCTCCGCGCCGCCGGAGTAGCGCAGCGCGGCCAGCCCGGTGAAGCCGGCGCTCGGCTTCGTCGTGTAGCCGCCGACCGGCCCGGGGCCGACGCCGGTGACCATGGGCGTGGCGGGCGGGCGGACGTCCGAGCCGTCGCTGATGTCCCAGCCGGCGAGCTGGGTCAGGGAGTTACCGGAGTTCGCGGAGATGGACAGCCGGTACCAGCCGTACGCGGTCGTGTTGGTGACGCGGTACGTGTTGGTGGCGAACCGCTTGGCGAAGCGCTGCTGCGTCTGCCGGTCCAGGTCCGTCCAGGTGTTGCCGTCGGTGGAGCCCTGGAGGGTGAAGTCGCGGGGGTCGCGGGTCGGTTCGTCGTCCGCAGAGGTCAGCGCGTACCGCGCCACGACCGCCGGCTTCGCCAGCCGGTACGTCACCCAGCCGGTCGGTTCGAACGCCAGCCACTTGGTCGACGGGTTGCCGTCGGCGAGGTTCGCCGCGATCTCGTTCGGCGGGTTCTGGGCGCTCGCGGTCACGGCATCGACCTGGCCGAGCAGGCTGCCGGGCAGGTTCGCGCTGCTCGATCCGCTCAGGTTGCCCTGCACGG
Organism: Micromonospora sp. NPDC005194; assembly: GCF_040608335.1. Classification (NCBI taxonomy): domain Bacteria; kingdom Bacillati; phylum Actinomycetota; class Actinomycetes; order Micromonosporales; family Micromonosporaceae; genus Micromonospora; species Micromonospora sp. NPDC005194. Next base: position 22,891 of record NZ_JBEXIA010000052.1, read on the forward strand.
GCCGGCCCGACCTGTCGACCTCCACGGTGCTGGTGGCGGGTTGCGGGTCGGCCGACTCGAACGAGGAGCTGAAGGAGCCCGGTGGGGCGGCACTGGGCGCGGCGTTGGCCAGGGGCGCGGCGACGACCAGCCCCAGCGGCAGCAGGGCGGCGGTGGTCGCGGCTGCCATCCGGAGGGACACGGTGCGCGCACGAGGGAGATACGGCATGGGGGCGGGGCCTTTCGACTCGATCCGGTCGAGTACGTCGTACGTCTGGGTGGAAGGGGACGGTGGCTGCTGCTGTCGATCGTGGACGGACGGGTCGGACCTGACATCGTTGTCATCGGACGTGCGTGACAAGCGAGGGCAGAACCGTGGATGTTGGGCAGATGCTTCCGCGCGACCACGGCCCTGTCAATGGGTTGACCGGAAGGAAACACGCCGACCGGGGCGTCCGGGGTGGGCGCCCAGGGCCGGCGGCGCTCAGCGACCGCCCGCGGCCAGCTCGGCCAGCATCCCCTCGCAACTGCGGACCACGACCTCGGCGCCCCGGCGCTGGGCCAGCGGGAGCGAAGGATCCTCCGCCCGGTCCCGCCACCGCCACTGGGCGTCGGCGGCGACCTCCCAGAGCCGCTGCACGGTCGCCTCGTGCTCCACACCGAGCCGCGCGGCCAGACCAACCCCCTCGCCGCCCACCAGCCGCTGCGCCTCGGCCGCCAACTCGGCGTCGAAACCGAGACGGGCGTTGCGCAGCGCCACCAGCAGGCGCAGCTCCCGGAACTCGTGCGCACCCGCCAGGATCTGCTCGATGGCGCCGACCAACTCGTCGGCCCCGCGCACCGGCTCGGCCCGGACCAGGGCCTCCACCGCGGCCAGTGCCGAGCGCGCCTTGAGCGTGTCGCGACGATCGACGAAACAGCGGGTCATCGACTCCCGCAGCTCGGTGAGCCCACTGCGCCGGATCAGCTCGGCCGACAACGCCACCCGGGTGTCGAACCCACCGCGCACCAGGGTCGTCGCGAGCCGGATCCCGAAGAGCCCGAACCGATCCAGCAGACCGCCGCGCACCTCGGAGTCCAGGTGCACCGGAAGCTCGCCCCGGACGAAACGGTCGGCGGAGAGCAGGTGGGCCTCCAGCTCGGCGCGGGACGCCCCGGCCAGCGCCGCGAGCGCGGCGAAGTCGGACTCGCTCAGCATCCGGCCCGCGAGGCCGATCGCCCCGCTGCACGCCACCACGTTCACCGCCAGCGCGCCCACCCGGGGATCCCGGTGGTGCCGTCGGGCCAGCTGACGGGCGGTGAGCAGCCCGTCGATCCGGCCGCCGCCCACCTCGTCCGCCCGGGACAACACCATGATCACGTTCACCGGGGCGGCCTGCCCGACGACACTGTCCCGAGCGGACTCCAACACCCGCAGATCACTGTCGCGGCCGTCGCGGGTCAGGAACAGCACCGCGTCCGAGTCCCGCAGGACGCGATCCAGCACCGGCGCGTGGCCCTGCTCGTCGACCGCCGCGAGCGCCGGGGTGTCGATCAGCGTCACCTGCCGCAACGCCCGCGTCGGCCACCGCACCACGATGTCGCGCACCTCCCCGACCCGCCAGCCGAGATCCACCCGCATCCCGGTCGCCGACTTGACCACCGTCAGCTCCTGGGGAGGCTGGCCCACCGGGTAGGCGGTGGCGCGTGGCGAAGCGCCGTCCTCGTACCAGGTGAAGACGCCGTCCGCGCCCTCGACCGGCGCGACCTCCTCCCCCATCAACGCGTTGAGCACCGTCGACTTGCCGGCACGCCAGGGGCCGGCCACCGCGATCCGCAGCGGCTGCTCCAACCGCGCCACCTGGTGCCGCAACCGCCCGACGGCCCGCGCGTCGTGCTGGTAGACGTCCATGGCCTGGTGCAGCAGTCCCCACGCCGCCTCGTCCAGCCGCACCCCGACGGTCATGCCCGGGGCTCCAGCAGCACCGGGGTGGACCGGGCGCCGGTCAACTGCTGGGACTGCTCGTAGAGCGCGGCCAGGCGGGTCATCTTCAGCCGGATCTCCCGTTGCCGCTGCTCGCGCAGGGCGACATCGGTGTCGGCCTCCTGCTTCGCGCTGCGGAACGACTGCACGATGGCCTCCTGCAACTCCTCGGTCAGCCCCGTGAAGTGATCGCGCAGCATCCGCTGCACCTGGCGGGTGGCGTCGCGGCAGTCCCGAACCATCCGGACGAAGAACTCGTCGACATGCCGCTGGATGGCCGTCTTGACGGTCGCCTGGCGGCGGCGCAGCAACTGCTTGCCCTCGTCGCGGATGCTCTTGCCGCCGAAGAGCGCGCCGATGCCGACCGAGACCGGGTTGATCATCGGCATTCCGGCCAGGGTCGTCGCGAGGCCGAACATCAGCATGCCGCCGTACGAGCCCTTCATGCCGGTGAACAACTTCTGGCCGGTGGTGAACTTGTCGATCCTCGGTCGCTCCAGGTCCGGCAGCCGGTCGCCGAGATCCGCCGGCATCGTCATCGACCAGGGCGGCAGCACGTCGTAGCCGTACCGGTTGAAGTTGGCCGCCACCCGACGGGCGATCCAATCGCAGCGCTGGATCAGCCACTCGTGGTTGGCTTCCGCGGCCTCGACGAGACTGCGCTCCAGCCACTCGGCGAAGGTGTCCCAGGCGACGAGGGGGTCCGCCGCGTCGAACGCCTCGTCCACGGCCCGCAGGATCTGGCGGGTGCGGTCGCGCAGGTCGTACTCGATGTCGGAGAGCAGGTCGGTCATCTCGTCGGCGAGCGTGTTCTGCCACCGGGTGGAGCAGCGGCGCAGCTCGTCGACCTCCCGCTGGGCGGCGTGCAGCCGGGAGATCGGCCCGGACTGCTCCTCGGCCTCCTGCGTCGCCAGCTCGGCGCGCAGCGGCGCGGCCAGTTGCTCCACCACCGTACGGGCCACCGCCTGCACCGACGCCCGCGCCAGGTGATCGGCCTTGCCGGTCAGGTCCCGTTGCAGGCGGGCGATCAGCGCCGGAAAGCCGGACTCGGCGTTGAGACCGCGATCGTCGGTCGTCGCCGCGCGCAGCCGCAGGGTCGCCGACACCGGAATCAGCGGCGCCGCGACACCGGCGTCGGCGAGGTGCTGCCGGTTGCGCTCGGCCACCGCACGCCAGTCCGCCACGAGATCGGTCTTGCTCTGCACCACCATCACGTTCGGCTGCGAGCGCGTGACGTGCAGCAGCATGTCCAGCTCGGCGACCGAGAGTTCCCGGGTCGAGTCCGAGACCAGCAGCACGGCGTCGGCGCGGGTGGAGGCGGCGACCTCCGCGGCCCCACCGAGCGCCGCGACCTGGTCGGTGCCGGGAGTGTCCACCAGCACCAGTCCGGCGGCGAGCAACGCGCGGGGCAACCCGATCTCGACGTACGCCGGACCGCCGCCCGGCCGCCGCCCGAGCGTGCCGGACACCCCGGCCGCGATCTGGTCGAGCGCCAAGGGGGTCCGCTCGACGAGCGTCGCGGCCGGGGCGCCCGCGGCGCCGGTGGGCCGTCCCGACACCGGCGGCGCCTGGACCACGGCCGCGGAGGCGGCCTCGGCGTGCTGCACCACGGTCGGCAGGACGGTGGTACGTCCGTCACCGACCGGGCAGGCCGGCGCGTTGATGATCGCGTTGATGAGCTGACTCTTGCCCTGGTTCGGCTCGCCGACGACCAGGACGCGCAGCTTCGGGTCCAGCAGTTGGGCACGCTTCTGTCGGACCGTCTGAAGCAGGTCGCCGCGACCGTGTGTGTTGCACGTCCGGGCGATCTCGTCCAGTACGTCCAACCAGATCCCCGCCATCACCGCACCAAGTGTGCGGATTTCGGCTCAATTATCAAGAGGGACCGGAAAGGAAACCGGAGAGAGCCGGGCCGCCCGAGGCGACCCGGCCTCCCGCTTCCGACGGGAATCCCCGTCAGAGCAGACCGCCGGTGATGCCCAGCAGCCCGTGGTCCGACGAGGCGGGCCCCCCGTCGTGCAGGTCGCCGGTCACACCGTCGGTGACCCCTCCGGTCACGTCACCGACCGTGCCGGTGACACCGGGGAGGAGACTGTCCACGTGGTGCGTGACGCCGCCCACCACGGACGGGACGTCGACCGGCGGCACCACACCGCCGACGGCGCCGTGCCCGAGGCCCAGGCCACCCAGGGTGTCGTGGACACCGAGGGAGCCGACGATGCCGTCGACCTGACCGTGCACGCCGGAGAGGACACCGCCGGTCACGTCGCCGCCGAGCACCGGATCGGTGACGCCGAGTACACCGGTCGGGTCCCCGACGGTGCCGGTCACGCCGCCCAGCACCGGGTCGGCGATGCCGTCGACCGGCTGCACCACGTCCGCGTCGAGGGTGTGCGCCACGTCGGCCACGCCGGTCAGGTCGGTGTCGAGGCCGCTCGGGCCGACGCCCAGGCCGAGACCCGGAAGCACGGTCACCCCGGCGGCGACGGTCGTCGGGTCCACGGCGATGGCGCCGAGCACTCCGGCCTTGACGTCCACCCCGGCGGGCGAGCTGGTGATGCTGATCTGCTGCGCCACGCTCTGCAGCTGGCCGACCACGTCGGTGGTGTCGGTCACCAGCGGGTCGAACCCGAGCTGCCCGACGGCCGGAACCATCGGCGCGAGGCCCTGTCCCGGCGCGTAGTCGACCACGAGCGGCACCACGTCCTGCACGTCGGCGGCGGTGATGTCACTGAGCCCTGCGGAGTGCAGCGCGCCCTCCGGGTCGAGGTCGAAGGCCGACCGCGCGTCGGGGTTGGTCAGCAGGTCGAGCACGAAGTCGTGGAGGGTCTGTTGCGAGTCCATGTGCCGGTTCTCCTCGGATTGGCGTCGGCGACCGTCGTTCGTCGACAGTGACGTTATTGCGGGGGCCGATCCCGGACATCGGGGCTCGGCCCGCATCCGATCCGGCCGCGTTAGGGCCTTGATCGGCTCCACCGTTAGGGGGACTGGGGGAAACCGTCCCGGGCAGATTAGGGTCCCGACCGGGGAGCGATCTCTGGTACGAACGTAGGAGCCCGCGGGTTCGCCGGGGGTGGGTCGCCGGGCAGCGCCGACGCCATCGCCACCAGCCGGCCAACTCGCGGAAAGAGAAGAGACGGATGCCGTACGTCCTGGGGATCGACATCGGAAGCACCAACACCGCCGCCGCCGTCGCACGGCGCGACGGCCGGACCTGGACGCGCCCGGAGGCTGTTCCGCTCAACGCCGGCTCGCCCCTCGTACCGTCGGTGCTGCACCTGGCCGAGGACGGCGCCCTGCACATCGGCGGGCCCGTCACCGACGACGGCAGCCGCACCACCAGGGACTTCGTCCGCCGCATCGGCGACGACGTGCCCCTGCTGCTGGGCGGCGAGCCGTGCGCGCCGCAGACGCTCACCGCGGAACTGGCCGCGTGGGTGGTGGAGCAGGTGCACGCCGTGGAGGGCGGCCCGGCCGAGGCGGTCGTGCTCAGCCACCCGGCGGCCTGGCGGCCGTACCGGCGGGAGCTGCTGCACCGGGCGCTCGTCGAACTCGGTCTGCGCACCGTCACGCTGCTGCCGCGTACGGTCACGGTCGCCGAGAGCCACGCGGCCCGCGGATTCGCGGGCACCACGGCCGCCGTCTACGCGTTGGGCGGCGCCAGTTTCGAGGCGGCCCTGGTGCAGCGCACCCCGCGCGGCACCTACGAGAGCTTCGGCACCCCGCAGGGTCTCGACCCGATCGGCGGCGCCGACTTCGACGAACTGCTGGCCAGCCACGTACGCACCGTGCTGTCGCGGGAGCTGGCCGCCACCGGCCGTCGGGAGCACCACGCCGCCCTGCGCGGGCTGCCGGCCGAGTGCGACCGGGTCAAGCGGGCGCTGACCGTCGAGCTGGCCGCCGACGTGGTGCTGAGCCTGCCGACCGGCCCGGCGCGGATACCGGTGACCCGCGCGCAGTTCGAGGCCATGATCCGCCCGACCGTGCAGGCCACAGTGGACCTCCTGCTGCGCACCGTGCACGGCGCCGGCCTGACTCCGACGCAGCTCGACGGCGTCCTGCTGGCCGGCGGCTCGGCCCGCATCCCGCTGGTCACCGAGCTGATCACCGCGGCGCTTCCGGTCCCGGTCGAGGTGGAGCCGGACGCGCAGCTGACCGCCGCCATCGGGGCGGCGAGCGCGGCCTGCCAGGTGGTGTCACCCCGCCCCGGGCACCCCACTCCGGTCCGCGATCCGGCGCCGGTCGCCGGCTCCGGCCGGGCCACCATCCCGGCCCTGCGACGACCCCGGAACCACGCCACCGATCCGGGCGAGCCGCCACCCCGCCCTCCGGTCCGGATCCTCCCCCTCGACCTGCCGAAGGCGTCCCGCCTGGCACTGACGCTCAGCCGGGGACGCGAAGGATGACCACAATGATCATGAATGACGTCGTCGAGTCCCGACTGGTGCTCGGCAGAGCACCCCGGGCCCTGCTAAACCGGGTCGCCGACGATCCGACCGGCCCGCTCCTGGTCGGGCTGGCCGGCCCCGCCGGTCACGGCAAGACCGCGCTGCTCGCCGAGCTGACGCGCAGCCAGCAACGGGCCGGGGTCACCGTGCGGACGGGCGTCCCGCAGCCGGGCGATCCCGTCGACCCGGCCGAGCTGCTGCTGGTCGACGACGCGCACCTGCTCGACGACGAGCGGATCGGCGTGCTGCTGGGCCTGGTCGCCACCCGGCGACACCGACTGGTCGTCGCCCACCGGCCCTGGCCCCGGTCGGCGGCCCTCTCCGAGCTGACCGACGCGCTGCGCCGCGAAGGGCAGGCCGTGCTGCTCGGCCCGTACGCTCGGGAGCAGACCGCGGCCCACCTCGCCGCCGCCGCGCCCGAGCTGGCCCACCGTGGCGACCTGGTCGACTTCGTGCACACGCAGACCGGTGGCGTCCCCCGCGACGTCGAGCGGCTGACCCGTGGCCTGCGCACAGTCCCGGGCCTGACCAGCGCCCCGGCCGAACCACCCCGGTCCGTCGTCCTCGAATTCGCACCGGAGCTGGAGATCCAGCCCACCGCCGTACGACGGCTGCTGCTCGCGGTCGCGGCCGGCGTACCGCTGCCGGTGACCATGCTCGGCCCGCTGCTCGACCAGGAGCCGGAGGCGGTCGACGAGCTGATCGCCACGACCCGGGCCGCCGGGCTGATCGGCGCCGACGGCCGGCTCACGCCGATCGTCCGGCGGGCCGTCACCACGCTCAGCCCGGCCACCGAGCGCAGCGCGGTCTGGCGTCGCCTCACCGAGTTGCAGCTCGCCCGGGGCGGCCCGGTGCTGCCGCTGGTGCGCTCGCTGCTCGCGGTGGGCGTGCTCGGCGACTGCCCGGCCCCGACGCTGGCCGCGGCGGCGCAGGAGGCGCTGGCCGACGAGCCGGCCTTCGCCGCCGACCTGTTCGCCGCCGCCACCGCGGCCGGGCACCCGACGAGCGCCCGGCAGGCTCTCGCCGCCGCGCTCGCCGGCAACCTCGACGACGCGCTGCGCCTGGCGGACCGGCTGCTGGCCGCCACCGATCCGACGGACCGCGCCGAGGCGGCCGTGGTGGCCGCGACCGCTCTGGCGCACCGCGGCCACACCGGCCGCAGCGTCGAGCTGTACCGGTGGTCGGGCAGCGCCTCGTCGCTGGCGTACGCCACCGTCGGCGGGCTCGCCACCGGCGATCTGACCGCCGCCGGGCCGCCGGTGGACGGGTCGGCCGTCGAACCGCCCACCCTGCACGCCAGCGCCGCCCGGCTGATGGCCCAGGGCGTACGCGAGAGCGTCACCGGCACGCCGAGCGCGGCGCTCTCCGCCCTCGTCCAGGCCGCCGCGCTGCTGGAGCCGGACGGCCGGGCGGCGCTCCTGCCGGACAGTCCCGCCGCGCTGGCCGCCCTGACCGCCGTGCACTCCGGCGAGCTGGACATCGCCGAGCAGGTGCTGCACCGGGCGCAGGCGGCCGGAGTCGGCGGTCCGCTGATGGCCCGCCGGCACCGGCTGTTGCAGGCCTGGATCCTCATGGTCCGGGGCCAGACGCTCGCGGCGGCCGAACGCCTCGCCACGGTGACCGCCGACGAGCGGCCGTTGGAGTCCCGTGACCTGCTCTTCGCCGCCGCGCTGCGGATGGGCATCGGCCGGCGCACCAGCGACCTCGGTGCGCTCAAGCGGGGGTGGGGCCAGGCCCTGGAGGCGGTGGTTCGCCATCCCGTCGACCTGTTCACGCTGCTGCCGCTGGGCGAACTGGCCATCGCGGGCGCACGGCTGGGCGACGCCGCCCGGTTGGCGCCGTACCTGCGGGAGGGCCGGGCGCTGCTCGACCGGCTCGGCGCCCCCACACTGTGGAGCGTCCCGCTGCACTGGAGCGGGTTGCACGCGGCCATCCTGAGCGGCGAGCCGGCGGCCGCCGACGACCACGTCACCGCCCTGCTGGCCGCCGCGGACCACAGCCGCTACGCCGCCGTGGTCGCCGCGGCCGCCGAGAGCTGGGTCGAGGTGCTGCGGGGCGTGGTCGACCCGGTGCGGGTGGAGGCCGCCGCCCGTGGCCTGCACGACACCGGACTGTGCTGGGACGGCGCGCGCCTCGCCGGGCAGGCCGCGATCCGCACCTCCGACCGGCGGGCGATGACCACCCTGCTGGAGTGCGCCCGGGTGCTCCAGGGCCGGCCGGCCGCCGCCACCGGTGGGCCGCTACCGGCGGCCGGCGAGAGCGCCACCCCGGCGGCGGGCGCCATCGCCGCCCCCACCCAGCAAGGGCTCAGCGACCGGGAGTACGAGGTGGCCGAGTTGGTGCTGGCCGGACTGACCTACCGGGAGATCGGTGATCGGCTGTTCATCTCGGCGAAGACCGTGGAGCACCACGTGGCCCGCATGCGCAACCGGCTGAACTGCGCCAACCGTGCGGAGCTGCTGGCGCTGCTGCGGACCGTCGTCGCCGACCGGGCCAGCGACGCCGCCGGGCAGCCCTGGCCGCAGCGGTCGGCGCGATGAGCCGGAAGCGCCACGGGTCACCGCGGACCGGACGGAGCGCGACGTGACGCGCACCCCCGAACGGCGACTGCGGATCCGGCTCGTCGCCGCGGCGGCGGTGCTGCTCACGCTCTGGTCGTACGCGGCCTACCTGACCGGTCAGGACGCGGTCGACCTGCTGCGGGTGCGGACCCTGGCCGACACCCTGGGCCAGCCCATCGACCGGCTGATCCTCGGCCTGCAGACCGAGCGCCGGGTGACCGCCGAGTCGCTGGCCAGGTCGGCGCCGGCGCGGACCGCGCTGGCCGGCGCCCGCGAGGTGACCGACCGGGCGGCGGCGGACGTCCGGGCGTTTCCGACCGGCCGCGATCTGCGCCTGCTCAGCGCCGGGGCGGTACGCGACCGGGCCGAGGCGCTCGTCCGGCGGTTGAACGGGCTGGGCGCCGTCCGGTCCCAGGTGGACGCCGGGTACCTCGACCGCACCGGGGCGATCGACGGGTACGACCAACTCGTCGACGCCGCCTTCGACGTGTACGGACCGGAGTGGGGCGCGTACGAGAGCAGGTTGGCGGTCGAGACCCGCGCGGTGATCGCGCTGGCCCGCGCCCGCGAGTTGCTCGCCCGGGAGGACACCCTGGTCAGCGCGGCCGTCCTGAGCGGTCGGATCAACGCCGAGGAGCGGCGCCGGCTTGTCGAGCTGGTGACCACCCAGCGGTACGCCCGCGCCGAGGCGGCGGCCGGCCTGCCGGCCGGCGGCCGGGGCGCGCACCAGCGTCTCGCGGCGGGCCCGGAGTTCGCGGGTCTACTCGCCGTGGAGGACGCGCTGCTGCGGACGGACCGGGTCGACGCGCTGCGCGGGATCAGCGCGGCGGACTGGCGGGCGGCGGCGGACGCGGCCCTCGGCGCTCTGCACGAGCTGGTGACGACCACCGCCCGCGGGAGCGTCGAACGGGCCACGCCGGGCGCCGCGGTGATCGTCGGGCGGACCGGCGCGGTGGTGGGGCTCGGGCTGATCGCCGTGCTGGCGGTGCTGCTCGGCTGGGCCGCCACCGTGCGCCGCCTGACCGACGAGCGGGCCCGCTCGGGCACCGACCCGAGCCGGCCCGAGCCGGCCCCGGTCCCACCCGCCGACGACCAGCCGCCCGCCGGTCAGACCGGCGGCGGTCAGGCCGGCAGCGGTCAGGCCGGCGGCGGTCAGGCCGGCGGCGGTCAGGCCGGCGGCGGTCAGGC
>NZ_JBEXIA010000053.1:0-32669 GCF_040608335.1 Micromonospora sp. NPDC005194
CCGTACCAACACCTGGTGTTCAGGGCTGCATCACACCGTCACCAAACCCACACCCCACAACCGCCCGGGGGGGCCCCCCCCCCCCCCCCCCCCCCCCGCCGCACATCGAGAAGGAGAAACCCGTGCCGCACGAACTCGAGACGTTCGCCGACGGAACGACCGCCTTCGCCAGCGCCCGCCTGTCGGCCTGGCATCAGCTGGGCACCGTCACCCAGGACACGATGAAGGCCGAGGAGATCATGGCCGCCGCCCGGCTCGGCGACTGGGGTGTGCGGACCATCCGCACCGTCGGCATCGACACCGTGGGCGGGGCCGAGGTGCAGATCCCCGCCGACGACAAGCGGATGACCGTGCGCCGCAACCCCGTCACCGGCGACACCGAGTACCTGGGCATCGTCGGCACCGACTACACCGTGGTCCAGAACGAGCAGTGCGCCGAAATGCTCGACCGCCTGGTCGATCAGGTGGGCGGCGCCCACTTCGAAACCGCGGGCAGCCTGCGTCGCGGCAAGTCGGTGTTCGTCACGATGAAGCTGCCGACGGCGATGGAGATCGCCGGGGTGGACCGGCTGGATCTCTACCTGATCGGTACGACCTCCCATGACGGCACCGCCGCGCTGCGGGTCGACGCCAGCCCGATCCGGGTGGTGTGCGCGAACACCCAACGCGCCGCCTTCGCCCACTCTGCCGGGCACTACACGTTCCGGCACACCTCCAACGTCACCTCCCAGATCAGCCAGGCCCGCGAGGCGCTGGGACTGATGTGGAAGTACATGGAGACCTTCGAGAAGGCCGCCGAGCGGATGCTGCAGACCGAGATGGCCATGCGTGAGTTCGAGAAGGTCGTCGCCGAGGTGTGGCCGGTCAAGGACAACGCGTCCGAGCAGACCCGCAACAACGCCAAGCAGCGCCTCGGCACCCTCAAGTACCTGATCCGCGAGGCCGACACCCAGAAGGCCATCACCGGCAGCCGGTGGGCCGGCTACCAGGCCATCACCGAGTACCTCGACCACTACCAACCCGCCAAGAACGACATCGCCCGCGCCAACCGGGTGCTCACCGGCAACGTCGGCGAGCTGAAGGTGGCCGCCTTCGACCTGCTGAAGGTCTGACCGCACCTCGAACCGTCGGGGCAGCGGCCCGCAGGCCGCTGCCCCGGCCTATACGGGAACGGAGGCATCCATGGCAATGCCGAGCACCACCCGGCGCGGATCAGACCGGACGGGCCGCCCATGATCCGCCACATCCGTCACCCCGGCGACCTCCGACAGTCGGTGTGCGGCCTGCCCGCCGCCGACGTTCAGCGGTGGGAGACCGACGACCTGCCGCGCGTCGAGTCCACCTGCGAGGACTGCTACACCCTGCTGCCCGAAGCGCAACGACCCGACGACGCCAACCACCCACCCGGAGACCCCACGCTCATCGACACGTTGCGGCGCATCATCGCCAACCGGCAGCACGCCAAGATCGACGGCGTCCTCGTCGACCTGTGGTCGGCCAGCGTCACCGTCCTCATCTGGGATCAGCTCCGCGACGACAAGCGGCAACGGCTACTGACACTGCCGTCACACGAGCTGATCCTGCGCTGCATCGCGATCTACACCCGCGTCACCGCGAAGAAGGACCAGTGACCAGACCCCGGGTGCCCCAGTGGTTCCACTTCGGGCCATGGGTGTTCTCGATCGACGCCGCGCAGGCGCTGATCGCGGCGTCGCCCCGCGACACCCGGCCCCTGGACGTGCCGGCGTGGGCCGCCGCGTACGGCCTTACCCACCTCGACAACCCCAACCCGTGGGCAACCAACCTCATCGGCCCGACCAGCACCACTCTCAATCGGACCTACGCCATGACCACCGACCTGACCAAGCCGCTGATCGTGGCGCAGATCAGCGTCAACGCAGCGCCGCCCGGCCCGCTGCTCATCGACGGGACCCACCGCCTCTACCGCGCCTGGCACGAGCACAAACCGCAACTGCCGGCCTACGTACTCACCGTGCAGGAGGCCCGCCAGATCCAGGACATCGTGCTCCTCGGACCACGCGGCACCTCCACCATCCCGCCATCGAACCCATGACGGCCTGACACCACCCCACCCACCGCGTACGCCTCGGAAGCCGCCCCTACGCCGGCGGCGACCGAGGCGTACTCGCATTCACCCCTTGCGGAGGAACCCGTGACGTACACGCCACCGTGGCGCAGGGTCTGCGACTGCCGCTGCATCATCCACCACCGCCTGCCGCGCACCACCTACAACGAGCCTGGCTGCGCCTGCGCCATCACCTGCGCCACCCAACCCATCACCCTGCTGGCCCTCCAGCAGGGCCGCGCGTTCTTCCTCGACCAGGGCAGCGACCTCTGGCACGTCCCCGCCATGGCCAACGGCACCTGGGACTGGGACACCGCCACCAAGATCAACACCCGCGTCGGCGTCCACGACGCCAACCTCGTCATCGAGCACCTGCTCCGCCAGGCCGCCACCGTCCTCGGCACCTCGACCGACTGACCCGACCGCTCAAGGTGGGCCGCCCAAGTGGGCGGCCCACGACCTTTCGTGCTTCACGACCAAGGGAGACATCTATGCACCGCACCTACCGCAACGCCCGCGAACGCGCCTGCAACTGCCGCTGCCCGATCCACCACGGCCAACCGCGCTCGATCTACAACAACCCCGACTGCCACTGCCTGGCGACCTGCGCCAGCCAACCCATGACCCTGCTTGCCCCACAGATCAACGGCGCCGTGTTCCTCGATGCCGCCAACGCCCTCTGGTACGTGCCCCGTCTGGAGCCGGGCCACTGGGACTGGCGCTACGCCACCTGCGTCGACATGGGCCACCCGCTGTTCCCGGCCAGCACCCTGATCGCCGACCTCCTCCGCGAGACCCACGCCGAACTACTCCCCCTTCTCTACCGCCTCTAGAACGCACGCCGCGGCGTCCGGCCGGGCACCCGCACGCAAGCCGGCCCTTCCTGCTATCCCGAGAGGTCACCACCATGACGAAGATCATCATCGGCGTCGTTGCCGTCGTCGTCATCGCCTGCTTCGGCCTGCCCCTGCTGCTGCTGTCCGCCGTCACCGGCGGCGGCCACGGCGGGTGCGTCGACGCCGCTCCACCCGTCATACGCCCCTCTGGGCAGCCGCCCGGGACCGGCCGATGGGACACCGAGCAACTCGACATCGCCGCCACGATCATCGACGTCGGAGTCACCAAAGGCGTACCCCGCTGGGGCTGGATCGTCGCCGTCGCCACCGCCATCCAGGAATCCGGCCTCCGCAACCTGCCCCACCTCGGCGAGAACAACGACCACGACTCCATCGGCGTCTTCCAACAACGCCCCAGCCAAGGCTGGGGCACCACCGCGCAACTGTCCGAACCCGCCTACCAGGCCGGCAGGTTCTTCGACAAGCTCCAGACCGTGCCCGGCTGGCAGACGATGCCGCTCACCCAGGCCGCGCAAGCCGTCCAGTCCTCCGCGTTCCCCGACGCCTACGCCACGTGGACCGACGACGCCCTGCACCTCGTGGAGCAACTGACCAACACGCTCTTCGACTGCGCCACCGACGCCCTCGACGCGCTCCCCGCAGGCTTCGCGTTGCCTGCCAACGCCCCGCCCGCCGTAGCAACGGCCGTCTTCTGGGCTGTCAACCAGCTCGGTACGCCATACCAATTCGGCGGCTCCTGCACCGACCCGCACTCCGGTGACCCCGACAAACAATGCGACTGCTCCTCGCTAATGCAGTCGGCGTATCGGGCGGCCGGCATCTCCGTCCCGCGCGTCACAGCCAACCAGGTCAACTCTGGGTGGGGCATACACGACCCGGCGCTACTGCTGCCTGGCGATCTCATCCTCATACCCGGCAGCCAAGGTGCCGTGTCCAACCCACGCCACGTCGGCATGTACCTCGGCGACGCACTAATCATTCAAGCTCCAAAGACTGGCGACGCCGTAAAAATCACGCGGTTGAGCACCTGGTTACACCAGATCGCGGCGATCCGAAGGATGGTCAAATGGCCTTGAAGGCCCGGCATGCCGGCTCCGGCCGCCGGACGAACGCCCGCGGGGCTGTCTCGCTAAGGGTGTTTTCGGCGATCTTGGTTAGTAGGTTTCAGCAGGTGGGAAGCGGTCGCTGAAGGTGATGGCGAAGGCGTTCAACGCGGGTTTCCAGCGCATCGTCCATCGGGTTCTGCCTGCTCCGGTGGGATCCAGGGACCGGGTCACCAGGTACAGACACTTCAACGCGGCCAGTTCGTTGGGGAAGTGGCCGCGGGCCTTCACGGCCCGCCGGTAGCGGGCGTTCAATGACTCGATCGCGTTGGTCGAGCAGATGACGGTGCGGATCTCCACGTCGTAGTCGAGGAACGGGATGAACTCGGCCCAGGCGTTGTCCCACAGGCGGATCACCGCCGGATACCGCCCGCCCCACTTCTCGGCCAGGTCGTCGAACGCCGCCCGGGCCGCCTGGGCGTTCACGGCGGTGTAGATCGGTTTGATGTCGTGTTTCACCTCGTCCCAGTACTTGCGGGAGGTGAGCCGGAACGTGTTGCGGATCAGATAAATGATGCAGGTCTGCACGATCGTTCGAGGCCACACGTTCGTGACGACCTCGGGCAGGCCTTTGAGGCCGTCGCAGACGAGGAAGAACACGTCCTTGACGCCCCGGTTACGCAGGTCGGTCAGCACGCTCATCCAGAACTTCGCGCCCTCACCACCGGTGCCGGCCCACAGGCCGAGGATGTCCTTCTCGCCGTCGAGGGTGACCCCGATCGCGGCGTAAAACGGCCGGTTCGCGACCTGCCCGTCACGGACCTTGACCACGATCGCGTCGATGAACACCGCCGCGTAAATCTCATCCAGAGGCCGGCGCGACCAGTCGGTCATCTCCTCGATCACCTTGTCCGTGATCCGCGAGATGGTCTCCTTACTGACCGAGGCGCCATAGATCTCGGCGAAGTGCGCACTGATCTCGCCGGTCGTCAGGCCCTTGGCATACAGCGACAACACGACCTCGTCGACGCCGGACAAACGCCGCTGCCGCTTGCGGACGATCTGGGGCTCGAACGTGCCAGCCCGGTCCCGCGGCACGTCAATCTGCACCGGGCCGGTGCTGTCGGTCAGCACCGTCTTCGACCGGCTGCCGTTACGAATGTTGCCCGAGCCGGCGCCGTCGGTTTCGTGTTTGGCATAGCCGAGGTGCTCGGTCATCTCCTCGTTCAGCGCGGTCTCCAGGACAGTCTTGGTCAACTGCTTCAGCAGCCCGTCCGGGCCCGTCAGCGACAACCCTTGTTCCTTAGCTGCCCGGACCAGCTCGGCGGCGGCCTTCGCCTCCGCCGACGGCTCGGTCCGCTTCTTACGTCCAGTCACATCGTTCTGTGTCGCGGTCATCACGGCACCCTCCTCACCAGGCACAACGCCTGGCAGGTCAGGCCGGAAACACCGTTAGATCCACAGTCCCACGCCCGCCGGTGATCGATGCGTGGGCTGCGCGAGTGAAGCGGTAGAAGGAAATCCGTACGCTGGGCGTGTGGCGTCTGAAGAACAGTCCGGCGAAAGACCCCGATCTGCAGTGCCGGCGCTCGGCGGGATGCAGATCGATGCGATCAGGGCGATCCAGCAGTTCCTAGACGGCCCCGACCCGGGTCGGGCACTGGTGCAGATGGTAACCGGCTCCGGGCAGGCGCACGTCATCGTCGACGTGTGCGCGAGTCTGATCCGGGCCGGACGCGCCCGTAGGATCCTGATCCTCGCCGACCGCACGGTGGAAGTCGCGCAGGTCACACAGTGGCTGCACCGGTATGTGCGGGCAGGCGCATCGTCGCTAACGTTCACGTCGATTGATGAATGGTCCCCGCTGGGAAACGTCGCAGTGACGGGCCTGCAGCGCGCCGCCCTGGCCGGCGAGGAGGTGTTCGCGGACGCCGACCTCATCATCCTGACGAGCACCCGCGGCATCAACCGACCCGAGGTAGCGGCGATTTTCGACCGGATCACGGCGCCGCTGATCGGCTTCACCGCCAGCGCCGATGCGCGGTCGCTCGACTTCTTCGGCGGCGAACTTCTGTGGAAGAACACCTACCAGCAGACCGTCGACGAGGGCTACAACCTCCCTCCACGCATCTTCCGGCTGCAGGCCACGGTCAAGAGCGACGGCCCCGAGGCGCTCCGGGAGATCCGGGCAGCGCTGACGGAGTTCCGGGGCAGACTGTTCACGGAGATCTTCCCGGGTCGCACCACGATGCCCAAGACACTGGTGTACGCCGGCAGCGAGGCGCAGGCCGACGCCATTCTGTCGGCCTGCCGGGAGGTCTTCGAGGGCGACTCGCAGTTCGCGGTCAAGATCACCTCCAGCACGAGCAACAGCGCCGACCTGGTCGAGGCCTTCCGGCGCCGGCCCAACCCCCGCGTCGCCGTCACCGTCAGCATGCTGGCGACCGGGGTGGACCTGCCGGCGGTCGAATGCCTGCTGTTCCTGCGCGACATCCGGTCCGAGACGCTGTACCAGCAGATGCTGGCGCGGGGCGCCCGGCTCGTTGACCCGGGAACGCTGCGCGCCGTGACCCCGGACGCCGAGTTCAAGCAGGACTTCGCGGTCGTCGACGCGGTGGGCGTGACGGAGGAGGGCCACTTCGCGCGGGACTCCCGCGTGCCCCGCAGCGACCAGCACGCGGTAGCCGGCCGTGTGGTGGTCGTCGCCGACCTGGTGTCCGGGGGTGTGCTCTCGCCTGGCGCCTATCTCAGGCTCCGCGCTTCAGGCGCCGGCACAGCGGCGGAGACGGCGATGATCACCGATGACGGCACGATCGCACTGCTCGACGGCAGGACCTTCCGGTCTCCGTCGGGCGCGGCGATGGCGGTGACCGGGAAGCCGGTCAACGGATGGAATGCCTGGGTCACCGAGGAGGACGACGCCACGCTGCACCAGCTACGGCAGGCTCTCCTCAACGCCGCAGTCGACGACCTGGGCAGGATGGTGCGGGACACCGAGGAGCCGCAGAACGCCGAGTCGGCGCAGCGGATCAGGTGTATGGCTGACCTCAAGGTCCTGCGCCAGGAGGCGGACGCCAGCGAGCCGCGCCGGCTGAGCGTCCGCGAGCTCATCGCGATCTGGGGCGCCCGCGGGCGCGACGCGGACCTCGTGAGCCGGATCGAGACGGACCTTCAGAACCACGGCCTCATCACCGTCCCGGACTTCCGGCTGGTGACGCTCGATGACCAGATCGTGGTGCAGCTCCCGGCGGCGCCAGAATTGGCGCCGGAGGCGGCCGCAGCGTTCGTTGAGCAGCCGGTCACCCGCCCCGAGCGGCGACCACGCCCGAAGCAGGGGCTGGCGGTCGGCAACCTCCCCTCCGCCACGCGGGGCGTCGAAGCGGTAAAGCAGACGGCCACGGTCAATGAGGCAATCACGAAGATGCTGCTCTTCGACTACTCACAGCTGGCGGTAATGACAGGCGAGCGCAACTTGCACGGCGCCGTCACCTGGCGGTCGATCGCCAAGATCCGCCACCAGCGACCGGACGCGCCGCTTTCCGCCGCGATCGTCCCGGCCACCGAGGTGAGCTACGCCGACGACCTGATCGGGGTGCTGCCGCGACTCGCGGACGAGGACTTCTTCTTCGTCCGCGGACCCCAGCGGACCATCTCCGGCATCATCACCACCAGCGATGTCGTCAGAACCCACGGAGAGATGACGGCGCCGTTCCTAATCGTCGGCGAGATCGATCAAACCCTTCGCTGGATCCTTGAGGACGCCGTCGACATCGACATGGTCGCGGGGCTCTGTGACGCCGACGGTGTCCGGCAGATCGACAGCTTCGCTCGGCTGACGATGGGCGACTACCAGCGGGTGCTCGAAAATCCGGAGGCCTGGGCGACGCTGGGCTGGCCGCTGGACCGCAAGACGTTTACCCAGCGGCTGAAGGAGATCTGCGAGGTGCGGAACAACATCATGCACTTCAACGGTGACCCGCTGCCCGACGATGTGCTCAGCATGCTGAAGAATTTCCTCACGCTGCTCCGCGAGTACTGCGGCTGACGCCGACGGGAGACTTCAGGAGGCTGTAGCCCAGCCGGCCTTCAGCATCGGCACCGCCAACCACTACGCCCGACACGCCAGCACCGACTGGAGCACCTACCTCGACGCCCGAACCGCCACCTGAACCAGCACGCCCGCCTCGGACCCGCTGCTTCCGGGGACGGTCCAGTCCATCATTTCCAGGTATACGGCGGGGTTCGCATCAAAGCACTCCACCAGTTAAATTCCAATTCAGCCGTCAGCAAAACCTAGCATCACTAGCTTCGATCGCTGTACCGAGTCCTTGAGGCTTAGAAGCCCAGGATAGGAGTAGGCCGCCCGGAAGGCACGTAGAGCGACGTCCACGGCGTCGTCCCTTAACGAGGCCGCCAGGGCGATGTCTGGCTCCTTCGAACCATGGACAAGGGCGCTTCGCGCATTGTATAGCTTTACGAGCCGCGCAAAGAGCACCCGCCGCGCCTCGCTGTCGTCTGGTTCGAGTAACTTCGCTAGTGAGCCGCAGACCTTGAAGCTAGTGTCGTTTGCCGCGCCGAACATGTTCTCCCAACACATAACAGCGTCGATGAACCCGTCCAAAACATCGAGACGAACGGCGACGGCTGATAGGATTCGCCGCATGCCGATATCAAGAGAATCGGGATGTTGATCGCCGACTTTCCGTGACCAGTTTTTGATCATTTCTGCCTTGGCGTCTGATATCACTACATTTGGCATGGGCAAGGGGCCGGTCGCGCCGATTGGTAGCGCCGTGATCATTGTCAGCGGACTAAGCGCCACACGTGACTCAACGACTGCCGCAGCTAGTGCTTCCGGCCCTGACGCCAGCAGCATCGAGAAGCGCACACGATTGATGCCGGCGAGTACCGGTGCAGCCGTATCGGCAAGCTGTCGCGAATACTCTGCCCACCACGAATTGGGATGACTGCCCTGATCCTCTGGCCACCGGTAGTCCACCCGGAACAACTCCTCCTCGCAACTGGTGACCCAGGCGAGAGACACAGCCCGATGCTGCCCTGCCACGGCCGGTCCGGGCGCATGTAACAGTCGAGAACCTATCGCTCCTGGCACGCGCAGTGATCCCCAAGGCGTGTCGGCAGTGGTGTCCTGGGTGGCGAACGCGACGTTTGACAGGCCGACGATTACCGGAATGCGGGTTACCTTGCCGGTAGCAAGTTCCCGCGCAATTTGAAGACCTTCCCGGGCATAACGAATGGCATCATCGATGGTGGGCCGAGAGTCAAAGCTCGCTCTCAGTACCCCGAAAGTAACAATTTGCCCAGCCACAATCCGCGGGAAGGCGGTTCCGCCCCCAGCGCCTAGCCACCAGTGATTGGCGATGATGCGATCGAGGGCAGCGGCATCGATTTCACCTGAGTCTGAGGACGCGGGGTCGAGAAATAGGCGTCGCAGCGCAGCGTCCCGAAGCAGAGCCAGGCCAAGTCGCTCGCCCGCGAACTCGACTGCCGCAGAGAACAACTCAACACCGATCATAAATGAGTCTTCCGGCGGTCCAGCAAGCAGCAAGGCCGGGAAAATCCGACTAACTCCCTCGATCAGGATCTGCTCGATTGGGTCATCACTGTCAAGACTGAGAACGGTCGCCCCGCACTCTGCCCTCAGCACTGCGATAGTCTCGTGCGCGCGAATTATTACGGTCAATGCTGCCCAACGGTCCGGCAGCGATGGCGCTTCGCCTAGTGAAGACGCGAGTCCGGCCAGGAATTCGACAGCGCCTGCCTGCTCCGGGGCCAACGCATCCGCAGCGATCGACAAGGCCTCAGCATTAAGTACCCAGCGGACGAACTCGTCCCCAAACACCGACGTGGCCAAGGCGAGAGATTCCTCCGACATCAACACAAGTTACCACCGAACTGGGGCGCGACGCCCCAGCTTAGTTGATCATGGTGCCCAGCCGGTCACGCTGCAGCGTGCGGCCAAACAAGGCCAGCAGCCCGACATCCATCGTCGCGGCAGTCAACACCGCGAGGGAGACCGGATGGCGCACTCAACGCCCTGATGGGACGGCATTGGTCAGACGGAATGGCGGGGCAAGCCGCTCCGGTTGATCCTGCCGGACACCTCGCGCACGCTGATCAGTGGGAAACCCTGAGACGGGTCGGGCGTGACGTAGCCCGAGGCTCGATCAACGGAGCCGTGCAGGCGACCAAGGAAGCCCAGGAATTTAAGTTGGGCGGAGGAGGGGCCATGGTCGGCGTAGCCGGACATGTCCCGGTACGAGTTCACTGAACGCCCGGACTGCGGAGGTCACGGCTGCCGCCCTCTGGTATTGCCTGCTCCACGTCGGCGATGTGGTGGACGGCGGACCGGCCTGTCTGCTTTGACAGGTCGATCGCCAGTATTACCGCGACGATGCAGGCGATATGCGTTTGACGAACAGCATCTGGCCGAACTTCTCCGCAATCTCATTCCACGTGTCGGCTTCGACGCGACCGGCACCAAGGACGGTGTTCCAGAGGTCTCCAACGAGTACCCCGACACGGGGTGGTCGTCGTCAAATGCGCCGACGAGCCGTGGTCGGACGAGGCTGTAGAACTCGGCGACCTCGGCTTCGACGTCGATCTCGGGATCGGACATGATGACCCCCTTTTCGTTAGGCTGGCCAGTCGGCGGCGGTCTTCAATGGCGAGGGTCGCCCACAGCGGCCGCACGAGCAGGTGGGTCGCTACGGCTGGTCGTTGGGCACGTTGCGCGGCGATGGTCCAACTCAGCAGAGGCACGAGCGCGAGCGCGGTCAGCAGATGTGCCTGGCTTGGTACGGCGGCGAGGTCAACTGTCATCCAGGCTGTTGCGGAGCGCTGTAGCGAGCGCGATTGTGTCTTCCTGGGGTTCGGCGTCGAGGTCGGCGAGGGCTTTGGTTAGGGCGCGTAGCAGGGTTCGGATGCCGTCTGCGTCGCCGAGGGCGTGTCGGGCGTGCATCGCCTTGACGTAGAGGGCCTCGTTATAGCGGTCGAGTCCGATGGCCTTGTCGAGTAGGTCGGATGCAGCCTGCGGGTTGGTGTCGAGCAGGTCGTCGGCCAGGAGTAGGTGGGCTTCGGTGCCCCAGCGGCGGACCGTCTCGCGGTGGGGTTGCAGCCACTCGTAGTCCTGGCCGTCAGCGAGGGGTCCGGTGTAAAGGCCGCACGCGGCGGTGATGAGTTCGCGGCGGCGCGGTTCGGTGGCAATGGTGGCGCTGCGCATCAGGTCGCGCAGTGTCCACACGTCGACGTCCACAGTCGCCGGGTCGAGCAGGTACCGTCCGGCGGATTTGATGACGTAGGCGTTCTTCGTCTCAGCGGTGCCGGCGCGGCCGAGGACGTGCCGCAGGTTCGAGGCGTTGGTGTGTACGCGTTGGTCGGCCTGGCTGATGCGGGCGTCGGGTTCGAGGTATTCGCCGATGTCGCGGGTGCCGGCGCCGTCGGGGTGGACGGCGAGGTACACCGCCAGTTCCAGGGCTTTGGCTCGCAGCGGCCGGCCTTCCGCGGTGATGCCTTCGATGCGCGGCGTACCGAGCACGCGCAGCCGCGCCCGTCCCGACACGGTGTCGGTGGCGGGCTTGACGGCGGTCGGGGTGGCCGGGTCCGTGGCGGTTGGCGTGGCCTCGGTGCGGCTGGCATGCAGGGTCACGATCGTGACCGGCACGGCGGGTGAGGTGATCGCTGGTGGTTCGCCGGTCTGCGCCTCGCGGAGCGTCATCAGTATCTGGATGGCGGCAGCCGGTTCGAGCACCGGAAGGCGCGGCGGCACTGGTTCGGCGGGCTGCCCGGAGATGAGCGCGGTGTGTCCGTCCGGGGCGACCTCGACGGTGGCGCCGTGGGCCCATTCGCCGAGTAGCAGGGCGGACACGTGCAGGCCTTCGCCCAAGGCGAGGGCAACTTTGGTGCGCATGCGGGCGTCGGCGGGCGGGGTTTCGGTGATGAGCATGACCGGGGGTAGGGCTTCCTCGTCGGGCACTGTCCGCCGCAGCTCGTCCAAGTCGGTCAGGGCGTGTTCATCGAGGATGCGGCTGCGGTGCAGCAGCCGGGACTCGATCACGGTGAGGGCGTCGTTGATGCTGTCGGTCACGTGCAGGCGCGGCCATGGGTTGAGGGTCACCGCGTCCTGGCCGAGCAGGGCGGTCAGGGTGGCGGCGTCGATGACGACCTCGCCGCGGGCGTCGGGGTGGTGCGGGCCGCCGGAGGCCAGCACGGCGATGAGGGCGGCGCGGGCGGCAGCGTGTGCGCCATCGCCGACGACTCCGGTTCCGCCGCCCGGCAGTAGCCCAAGGTCGGGTACGAGAGCGGGCTGCGGGCCGTCGTCGCTGCTCGCATCCGACGGCTCGAGGTTGCGGGCGGCCACGGCACGGTCGACCTGGACCACGGTCGGGGGGAACTCGGTGGGCGGATCCTCGTCAGGCTCGCCGGTGTATCGACGGCGGCGTTGGAGCCACACCATTGCGGCGGCGGCGCTGATGGCGGCGGCGAGCGACCAGGGCAGCCAACCGGAGTCCGACACATGCACACCTTGGTCGTCTGTGGCCGCCGTAGGACTGTTTGTGGCAGGCGGCGACGTAGCGGGGTTGGGGGCCCCCGACGACGCCGCTGGCGACGAAACGGACTCGCTGGGGTCTGTGGACCGCGTGGTGGTGGGAGTGGCGGCCGGGGGCGCGGGCGGCGGCACGGCAGGATCGGACGGATCCGGTGCGGCACTCGGCGATGAGGGCGGTGTCGCAGGTCGGCCCGGCCGGGGGGTGGGGGGCGTTGCTGGTGTGGCGGCTTGTGGTGGGCGGGCGTCGGCAGGTAGGCGAAGCTCCCAGCCGGGGTAGATGAGGTCGCAGTCACGCAGGACACCGCCGACGGGAAAGTGGCGGTGCTTGTTCAGGCCGCAGACCTCCGGCCACCGTCCCGCGTCGCCGAGCCACTCCTTTGCGACCTTGGACAAGGTGTCGTGTCGCTCGACGGTGTAGAGGTAGCGCTGCTCGGCGACGTGAATGATGGCGGGTCCACGGGCTGCGGCTTGGCGGGGAACCTCGGCGCGCTCGGTCGCGGCGACGGGTGTAGACGACCGATCCGAATGCACCGCCGCGTCGAGGGAGCCGGCGGGGGTGACGGCGAGCGCGGCGGTGCCGGCCAATCCGAACACGAGCCGGTGCAACGAGGCCGGCAGCCTGAGTATGGGGATGCGCCACCGGGTCACCGCCGCGAGGATCTCGGCGAGCAGGAGCAGGGTGAACACACCCCACAGCAGCCACATTGCCCAGAGGGCCGCACCGATGAGGAAGTCCGGGGTGAACCGCCCGCTGGAGCGCGCGAACCAGTCGGGGACTTGCGTCCAGGCCGGCAGCCGGCTCAGCGGGTTCCCACCCGCGGCCCACAGCAGCGCGGGAACGGTGACCAAGAAAAGGCCGGCACCGATGACGCCGCGGACAGCCCCGCCGAGGGACGGCCGCGCGCGGCGCGGCCGCGGATCTGGTGGGATGCGGACGGTCGGGCGTGCACCGTACTCGGCGAGTTTGTCGTCTCTGCCCCGGCGCGTCTGCGGCACCTGTCCCCCTGCCGTTGATCCCCGAACTTCTCCAAATACACGAGGGTGAGTGTCTTCGCCTATCCCATCGGGAGAGATTCTCACCATCCGCGTACAACGAGTCACG
This sequence comes from Micromonospora sp. NPDC005194, assembly GCF_040608335.1. NCBI lineage: Bacteria > Bacillati > Actinomycetota > Actinomycetes > Micromonosporales > Micromonosporaceae > Micromonospora > Micromonospora sp. NPDC005194. The sequence continues at coordinate 13,658 of NZ_JBEXIA010000053.1, forward strand.
TTCAGCGGATCATGGTTGACACTTGGTCGCCCTCAGGGGCGAGACTGCCCCTCATGCCAAGCGGGGGCACCGTGTTGTCGATCGACCTGAGTTCGTCGGCCATCGCGGCCACTGTCAGCTGGCAAGGCGTGAAGGTCCCCATCCTCATCGACGGTCGCCTCGTCATGCCGCCTGGCGTCGTTATCGGGCCCGCAGGGGAGATTTACGTCGGTCTCGACACCATGGCCGCGATGTCTTTGCCGGTAGACCACCGGTTCGTCGATAACCCGACGGACCTCCTCGGCCGGCCCCTCAACGCCGCCGATGGGGCGCAACCCGACCCGGTGGATTTGCTCGCCACCGTGCTGCGGCACATCACCCATTACGCTGCCGTCCACGTCAACGGGCCGATCACCGCGCTCACCGTGGCCGTGCCGCCGAGCTGGGGACCACGCCGCTGCGGACACGTCAGCGAAGCGGCAACCCGTGCGGGATTTCCACCTCCCGCCCTGGTCGCCGCACCGGCCGCCCTCGCCGCCTACGCCACAATCCTCGGCGTCACCGCACCAACAGGCTCCTGCGTGCTCGTCTGTCAGGCAGACCGCGAACCGGCGACCCTCACCGTCCTGCAGACCGTCGCCGACGGCTACCGCGAACTGGCGACACAGCAGATCAGCCTTACCCAAGACCTCGACCACCTGATCGCTCACCACGTCGTCCGGACGGCCACCGCAGACTCCGACCCGCTCCACGTGGTGACGTCCGCGCCCAGTGACGGCGAAGCAGACGGCGGACGTGCTCTCCTGGAATCTGTCCGGAGCGCCAGGGGTCTGCTCGCGACCCAAGACCAAGCGCCGATCCTGCTGCCCGCGCCCCGCCAACCCGCCGTCATCACCCGCGACGACGTCACGGCCGCCGCTCAGCCCTTCCTCGACCAGATCCCCGGCGCAGTCGACGGGCTCCTCGACGCGGCCGACGTCGACACAACGCACCTCGCTGGTGTCGTCCTCAGACCCGCCGTCGGCGTACCCGCGCTGACCGAAACGCTCACCGCGGCCACCGGCATCGCCCCTACAGTCATCGACCGCTCCCACGCCCTCGCTGACGGGGCCCTTTCCCTCACCACCGCGCACCAGTCAGGCTCGGCAGCCGCCGCACGGCTACCCCGCGTGCGCCTGCGTATCAGCGACCTCACCGGTGCCCTGCTCCTCGGTGCCTGTTCCCTGGTCCTGCTCCTGCAAGCCGTCTTCACCGCTTACATCTCCACCTACAGCACCTGGGTCGTCGGCGTCCGCACCTCCCTACCGCAACTCGGCGCCGCCGGCGCACTCGTCATGCTCACCGCATTCGCCGTGGCGCACCTCGCTCCCACCACCTTGCTCGCCGGAACACCCACCGCATCAACACCCGAACCCACCACCGGCAGCCTCATCCGACGCGGATACCTGACCACCGTCGTCGGCGGCACTATCACCGCCGTGCTCTTCGGCCTCGCCACCGGCACCGCCGTCGAATACGACTACACCCCCTATCTGAAATGGACTCTCGGCGCCGCCCTACCGCTGGCTGCCTGCGCCGCCCTCATCGCCGCCACCGCGCCCCGCATCCCCGCCGACGCACTACCCACCTGGCTCGCTATGACCCGCCCCGTCATCACCCACGCGGTCACCGCCACCGCGGGCATCTACCTCATGCGCGCAGCCCTCACCCTCACCACACCCATCTCCACGAACACCATCGCTCCCATCGCCGGCAGCATCGGCGCAGCCCTCGTCGGCATAGCCACCGCCCTCACCATCAGCCGCAGCCGCCCGATCCGCGCCATCACCGCGCCCGGCCTCGCCATCGGCTACGCCCTCGTCTTCACCGCCGACACCACCAGCGCCCTCATCGTCGGCTACCTCACCGCCCTCACCTGGTGGGGCATCCGGCTCACCGCACACACCCTGCGGCTCGCCTTCCCCCAGCCAGGAACAGCGCTGCGCCGCCTCACCGACCGGACGGGCGGCTGAGCGGACCGCGAAGCTCCTCGGGCCGCTACCACCGCACCTACAGCGCCGATGACAACGGCGCCAATCGCATCGACCATGCGCGCAGCGTCTCCGTCGGCGAGCAGCAGATCCACGACCACCTCGACCCATTGCTCGTCCGAGCTTCCTACCTAACCGCGTCACGGCAACCAAGTCAGCAGTCCAACAAACGACCAGAGAAATCTTGACACGCCCGCCGAGGAGGAGGTACGCGGAATGCCGCACCTATAAACAGCGGTACGTAGAGCAGCAGGCGAGTGCCGGTTGAGCGAAAGCTCAACCGGCACTCGCCTTTTTGGAAAGAGCTCCAAAGATCGCCGAAGTGCACCAGCAATCCTGGCCACCCAGATCGGCGACCATGCTGGCTGGCCGAACCCGAGACCGAATCCACTTCCAGTGGCCCAGGCGCCACGAGTCTTCGAGCCGGCCAGGCCTCCCAACGCGCGGGCCAACAACCCCAGGCAGCGTGCCGATCTCAGGATCCTCCAACTCGGCCGCGCTGGCGGACATACGAAACGCCGCTGTGGAGCACCGCTACCGGGGCGAACGCGGCCACCACACCTCACCGAAAGGCCACAACATGGAGACGTTTCAGAATTTCCTAATCCGCATTGATGTCGAGCGGGCGAGGCGAATGCGCTCTACAACCTGCTTAACAAACCCCTACGCACCTCAGCCTCGCGTGAAATCCCGCAATCCCGCACCACTACTGGACGGAGGCTCGGCAAGCACACGCCGTTCACCGGCGTCAAGCCTCGAAACTCAGCGCAAGGATTCCCGCCCGGACGGACCGCAATGCCCGCAGCGCATCACCGTTACAGCAATCAACGAGAGGCTTGACATCATACGAACAAAACGGGTGGATAAACATCCACAGTCGATAAATTCCACGACCGCGTATAGCGGTGACAGCGCCAATGACCCCCGATACCAATCAGGCAGGAATCCTGAAAGGACACCCGGCCCATGTCCGCCGCACCCCCGCATCGCCCCCGATTCCGCGCCGCCAGGTGGCCGGCAGCCTGCCGGCCACCTCACGCGACGCCGGCTGCCCGGATCCACCAACACGTTGGGCCGGCGATGACCGGGCCAGCCGCCCCGCAATGGCGGCCAGATCCTCTCCTGAGCATCGACGACGTCGCCGCCTGGCTGGGCAAGCCCAAGAACACCCTCTACGCCTGGCACAGCCGAGGCAAGGGACCCCGCGCTATCCGCGTCGGCAACACCCTGCGCTACCGGCGCAGCGACGTCGAACGCTGGCTCGACGACCACACCGACGCGGAGCGCTGACCCCATGGCCCGACCTGAACTACCCATCGGCACCTGGGGCAACATCCGCACCCAGAAACTCGGCCCCAACCGGTTCCGCGCCCGAGCCCGGTTCCGCGACTACGACGGCAAGACCCGCGACATCGAGGCCACCGGCACCACCGGCCCGGCCGCCGAACGAGCGCTGAAGGTCAAGCTCCGTGACCGCACCACCCCCAACGACGACGAGATCACCCGAGAGACCCGCGTCAGCACACTCGCCGAACAATGGATCGAAGAGATCACCACCGAGGAACGGATCGCACCACAAACCATCCAGCGATACGAGACCAGCGCCCGCAACGCGATCCTGCCCGCCCTGGGCAACCTCCGGATCCGGGAAGCCAGCGTCGGGCGCCTCGACCGGTTCCTGCGCGACATCGCCAAAGACCGCCCCTCGGCAGCCAAAGGCGCGAAAGTCGTCCTCAGCCAAATGTTCGCCCTGGCCGTACGCCACGGCGCGATCCCCACCAACCCCGTACGCGACACCGGCCGGCTCCGCAAACCCCGCCGCACCGTCGTCGCCCTCACCGACGAAAACCTCCAAGCCGTCCGCACGGCGATCCGCGACTGGCAACGACCGATCCCCGGCAAGCCCGGACCACGGCACAGCGGCGACCTGGCCGACGTCGTCGACCTGATGCTCGCCACCGGCGCCCGCATCGGCGAGATCCTCGCCCTGCGCTGGGAAGACCTCGACCTCGCCGCCGAACGCCCCACCCTGACCATCTGCGGCACCCTCGTCTTCGTCAAGGGCCAAGGCGTCTTCCGCCAACCCTGGACCAAAAGCGACGCTGGCTGGCGGATGGTCGTGCTGCCCCGGTTCGCCGTCGGCATGATCCTTTCCCGCAAGCTCGTCGCCCCCGACAACCCCCACGACGCGATCTTCGCCTCCCGACGCGGCACCTGGCTGTCGCCCAACAACGTCCGCCGTCAGTGGCGTGAAGCTCGCGCCGACACCGACCTCGCCTGGGTCACCCCCCACACCTTCCGCAAGACCGTGGCCACCCTGATCAAGGAAGAGACCGATACGAAGAGCGCCGCAGCCCAGCTCGGGCACTCCAGCGAGGAGGTCACCGCCACGTACTACATCGCCAAGCCCGCTCAAGCCCCGGACGTCTCGGACATCCTCGAACGTCTCGGCACCGACAGCGGGGCGCGGCGGTGTACCGCACCCGCGATGCCCAGCGATGCACAGGGATGACGAACCTGGTTGCCGACCCCGGTAAACGGCGGGTTTTCGGGGGGCGGTTCAAAATCCCATAGACAAACTTAAAGCCCTGACCAGCGTTTCCGCTGGTCAGGGCTATTTGCCTGTCGGGACGGCCGGATTCGAACCGACGACACCTTGACCCCTCGCTTGAGTTGGCTGACGGGCCGGCAATCCGGCGACGGCAGACCCATTAGACCCCTGACCTGGGGTCGCGGTCCTCGGTGTCGCTGCGGACGTTTGTGCCTCCGGCCGGCGGGAAGGCACCGGCGGAGGAGAGGAGATTCGGAGGCGCCGTTGCGTAATCGGATCGGCGGACGTGTTGAACCCTGGTCGGGTCCGCGGTCAAATCGCCTGGGCGAGTTCGGTGAACGCAGCGGCGACCCGCAGAGTGGGCGGGGCGTCGACGGCGAGTTCGTAGTGGCCGCGTCGTAGGTTCTGCATGAATGCGTGCCCGGCGATGATCACCTGCGCTGTCTTGTCCGTCCGTAGCCCGCGCATCGATCCCAACCGGTGTTTGAGCCGACTGTGATCAGCTTCGATCGGATTGTTCGCGTACCGTTCGACGTGGTGCCACGCGGACGGGATCAGCTCGTCGAGCACGCCGGGGTAGACCGCCGCGGCGTCGGTGACGACCTCGCCGGGTGTCACCTTCAACGTCGACAGCGCTCGTCGGAAGAACCGCCGGGCCGCGCCGGAGTCTCGGCGGGCCGAGACCAGCACGTCGATGACCTGCCCGTACTGGTCGACCGCCCGGTACACGTACCGCCACACTCCGTTGACCTTGACGTACGTTTCGTCGACGAACCACCTGTCGCATGGTGAGTGCCGGCAGAAGTGGGCGGCGTCGGCCAGCAGCGGCGTGAACCGCTGCACCCACCGGTAGACCGTGACGTGATCGACCTCGACCCCACGTTCGGCCAGCAGTTCCTCAACATCGCGATAGGACAGGTTGAACCGCAGATACCAGCGGACCGCGACCACGATCACCTCCGGCGGGAACCGGAAGCCGGCGAACGCGGACGTCGGAGGCGGCCATGGGTCAGGTCGGGTCGACGACTTCACTGCTCAAGTCTGCCTCGATCTTGGCGACTGCTCAACGCAACGGAGCCGTTGACCCAGCGCGACGACGGCGAGCGCGCCCCGCACATCGTCACCCTCGACCCGTCCCCGGAGCTGGAGGAGTTCATCTCCGGCCTGGACGAGCGCGTCGAGCGGATCCGCAACCGCCAGGTCGAGCCCCAGCAGGACAACATGCTCAAGGTCTCCGGCGAGGCCCGCGCCGCCTCCCTGGACCTGCGGCTCATCGGCGAGCAGCAGACCACTCCCGGCAAGATCGACGCGGCGGCGGAGCGGATCGCCGCGATCTGGCGCGACACCCGCGACACCGTCTACCTGGTCGACCCCGACGCGGCCGACCCCGTCCCGCACCCCACCCCGGGTGCGCTGCAGATCGTCTTCTGCGACCAGTCCACCCCGAACCCCGAGCGCTGGAACGCCTACAACGCCCTGACCGAACTGCTCGTCGAGCGGGGGATGCCCCGGGAGAAGATCCGCTACATCCACGAGGCCGACACCGACGCCAAGAAGGCCAGCCTGTTCAACGCCTGCCGCTCCGGCGACGTCGCCGTGCTCATCGGCTCGACCGCCAAGATGGGCGTCGGCACCAACGTGCAGGCCCGCGCGATCGCCCTGCACCACCTGGACTGCCCGTGGCGCCCGGCCGACGTCACCCAGCGCGAGGGACGCATCCTGCGCCAGGGCAACCAGAACCCCGAGGTCAGCATCTACCGCTACGTCGTCGCCGGCAGCTTCGACGCCTTCTCCTGGCAGACCGTGGCCCGCAAGGGCACCTTCATCGACCAGATCATGCGCGGCACCTCCGCCCGCGAGATCGAGGACGTCAGCGACGAAACCCTGCAAGCGCACCAGATCAAGGCCATCGCCACCGGCAACCCGCTGCTGATGGACCGCGAGCAGGTCGCCCAGGACCTCACCCGCCTCGAACGCGCCGACCGGACCCACCACAACACCCAGGCGGCGCTACGCCGGCCGGTCGGCGAGCTGAAGGCGTGGATCACCAAAGACACCCGCCGCGTCGAGGTGCTCGACGACGTCATCGCCCGACGCCAGGACACCCGCGGCGAGAAGTTCGCCATGACCGTCGCCGGGCACCGGTTCACCAAACGCGCCGAGGCCGGCCGAGCCCTGCAACACGCCCTGACCGCCACCGCGCAGGGCGTCGCCTCCACCGACCGACGCGAAGCCGCCGGCGTCGCCCAGCTCGGCGGCTTCGGCGTCGACGCGGTGTTCTGGTCCGGCCGCGACGGCATGCTCGTCGCCCTGCGATTCGACGGAATACCCGACTCCTCCACCACCATCGGCCTCACCTCCGCCGTGGAGGGCGACCCCACCGGCCTCGTCCGCCGCCTGGAGAACCAGCTCACCGACCTGGACAGCACCCGGACCACCGTCCAGGCCCGCATCGCCGGCCAGCACGAAGAGATCGCCCGGGCCACCGAGCAGCTCGACCAGCCGTTCCCCCGCCGCGACGAGCTACTCGACACCCGCCGCCGGCTCCGCGCGATCAACGCGGTCATCGACCTGATGGCCGACACCACCCCACCACCCTCGGCTGCCCCGCCCGCCGTACCCGTCACGGTCGACAACTGGATGCCGACGGAACTGCGCGACAGCCTGACCCCCGACGAACAGGCGTGGCTGGACCGGCGCGTGCAGCACGTCACCGGCCGCGGCACCGTCCAGGACGCGGCCCGCACCACCGACCTGGACGCCTTCTCCGCCCCGTTCGACAAGGCACTCACCCACGCCCTCGCGGACCCCGGTAACACGGAGATGGCCGTCGCGGTGATGCTCAAGTGCGACGACCCGGCCTGGCGCCAGGCCCTCTACAGCGCCGCCGGGCAAGCCGTGCACCAGGCAGTCCGGGCCACACCGCCGCCGGCGTCGGCTGCGGGCTCGGCGACGCAGCGCGGCAGCGAAGCGGACCAGTCCAAGGCAGTCACCCCGCTGGCGCCGGCCGCCATCATCGCGGCCACGACGCCGGCGGATCGGGCGCTGCTCGACGCCTGCACTCAGCAGGCCCTGCGCGTCGACGCCGTCCAGGCCGCCGCGCGCGCAGATGACCAGACCGCCTTCAGCACGACGTTCGCCGCCGCGATGACCACCGCCATCGCGCAGCTCGACGACCCCGCCCACGTGGTCCGCCTCGCCGACCTCCACGGCGATCAGGCGTTCCGCGAGGGCCTGACCAACCTGGTCTGGGACAAGCTCACGCCGATCCCGGCAGCGGAGCGCCAAGCTGTCCCCTCTGCCACGGTCGACGCGGCCTCGGTCGCCGCCAAGGCGTTCCTTCCCACACCTCGCGCGTCGACAGGCGCCTCGGCCGCTGCGCCCATCTCGCCCGCCCCGGCCACCGCCCACCGGGCCGCCGATAACGACCACGTCCGCTGAGGGGTTCACCGCCCCACGATGGTGTGGAACATCATCAGCGCACCCCCGGCAGCACCGCCGCCCCAGAGCACAGCCGATGGGACAGAATGGTCGGTCAGGTACGACAGCCCGCCGGCGAGCACGCCGACGACGAGTGCGAGGAGCAGCACGACGGCGGCACGGACGGTCAGCAGTGGGCCGGGGGGCGACGGTGTCACGAAGACCTCCGATTCAGGTGGTGAATGACGCCCGGCTGTAGGTCCACATCGGGGGGACACCCCACGCGCACGACCGGTTTGAGCTGCGGAAAAGGTTCACAGAAAGAGTTTGAGAAGTCCGTGGGGTGGCCGCCACGGACGCACCTACAAGGGGTCGTCTTCATCGTCGGTCGCGACTGGGCGGGAGCTTGCGAGTGCGCAGGCGCGAGCGGCGATGAAGCCGACCCCATGCGTCACCGGAGCTGCGCCGGCGCCGGCCGGACCGGGTCGGTCCTAGGGACCGGACCCGCGGGCTCCGGCGCCGCGACGGGCTCCGGCGCCGCGACGGGCTCGGGCGGTACGACCGCGGGGCCGACCTCGCCGCGCAGGATCGCCTGGTGCAGCCGGCGCAGCTCCGCCCCGGGGTCGGCGCCCAGCGCCTCGGCCAGCCGGTCGCGCAGCCGGGCGTAGTGCTCCAGCGCCTGCGCGCCCCGGCCTGCGGCGGCCAGGGCGTGCAGCAGCGCCGCGGCGACCGGCTCGTCCAGCGGCTGCTCGTCGGCGAGCCGGGTCAACGCGTCCAGCGTGGCGGCCGGGTCACCCTGGCGCAGCAGCGCCCGCGCCCACAGCACGGTCGCGTCGGTGTGCTGGCGCCGCCACTCCTGCCGTACCCGGGCCGCCCAGTCGCCGGGCAGGCCCGCCAGCGGTTCACCTCGCCACAGCTGCAGGGCGCGGTGCAGCAGCTCCGCCCGGCGCGGGTCGTCGTCGGCCAGCTCGCAGGCGCGCTGCCGCAGCACCCGGAACCGCTGCCCGTCCACGGTCTCCGGCGGCAGGTCCAGCAGGTAGCCGCCGGAGCGCCGGCGGCGGTCAGCACCCGGCGCAGCCGGGCCAGGTAGACGTGCAGGTTGTGCCGGACCCGGTTCGGTGGCGCGTCGTCCCAGACGCGGTCGATGAGGGACTCGGCCCGGACCGGCCGGCCGACGTCGACGGCCAGCGCGGCGAGGACCGCGCGCTGCCGGGCCGCGCCGGCCTCGACGAGCCGGCCGCCGGCCCAGACCTCGACCGGCCCGAGGATCCGTATCTCCATCTGCCGCCGTCCGCCCCGTCGCCGGTCGCCCCAACCCCTCGGCACCGGCGGATTGAGGTTCCGGCAGGAATCCGTCGACCTTCCGCGCAGATCATCGTTGGCACAGCGACACCTCTCAATGTGATGTCGGCAACTCGACTCGCGGCCGGACCGGCCGCGACGCGACCGGAAGGTGCACGGACATGCGTAGGAACCTAAAGAGGCTGGTCCCCGCGGTGGTGGGGGGCGGAAGCGCGCCGGCGGCGCCCCCCCGCATCGAGCCCAGTGGCCCATTCGCCCCAGCCTTCGAGGGAGATCATGTGAGACCCCACCGTCTATCGCGAGCGGTAGCCGCACTGGCTGCTGCGGCCACGGTTCTCGTCTACGCCATTGCGGGCGCGGCTCCGGCAGCGAGCGCCGCACCCGCACCCTCAGCCCCACAGGTCGACCTAGCCGCTCTTGCGGCTGCCACTCCAGTCCCGGCCTCACAAGCCTTTGCGCAGCTCGAGGCCCGCAAGGCTGCTGCGAAGGCCGCCGGCCTGGCCGCATCGTGGGTCTGTGAGTCAGTTACCTTCAAGTCGGGCAATTTCTACGTGTCGGCCGAGTTCGGCTGGACTGGCAGCGGCGCTGGCATGCTACGGGCAAGATCCCAGACCGTGGGGCCTTGGGAAACATTTGGGATGTGCTGGGACGGCGCCTACTACGTGATCACCCCGCTCTACGAACCGAGCGGGAGAGAGCTGTACGTCGCCACGGAAAAGGATTACAAGTCCAACGACTACGGCATGCTGCGAGCCCGGAGTGAAGCCATCGGAACCTGGGAGCAGTACACAATCACCTGGTACGGGTCCGGGCCCGACTACATCTCGATCAAGGCGCGCGCGAACGACCGGTACGTCGCCGCGGAGCGCCAATGGACCGGCGACCGTTTCGGCATGCTACGCGCCCGGTCGACCTCGGTTGGCCCCTGGGAGCAGTTCAAGTGACCGGATAGAAATCCCTGCCGCAGTAAGGTCGCCCGCAGCCGAGGTCGTTGACGTTCAGTCAACGAACTCGGCTGCGCGCACGCGGCCGGTCAGTCCGATAGGGCGGCTGGGGGCTCCGCCGTGCCGCGGCCGCCGACGTCCGTGGGCGCTGTCCGCGGCGTCCGCGGCTGGCGGCAGCGAGCGGTTTCGGCCCGCACCGCGTTCAACTCCGTCATCCGCTACATGCCGTCGGTCACAGATTTTCCGTGATCACCCAATCGCTACCCCGTGAGGCAAGCGCAGAGCGAAGCGCCCGCACCCTGGGCAGGCGCGGGCGCGTCGTCGTCTCCGGGTCAGAACACGATGATCGGGCCACCGCCGGCGAGCCCGGCGTACAGGCCCGGCTGCCCGGTCAGCACGTACCCGCCGCTGTCGACCGCGGCGAGCAGCGCACTCGCGGCGTCGAGCCGGCCGACCGTGTCGTAGACAACGGCCAGGGCCCGCCAACTGAGCGGGTCGACGGTGAGCACCTCGACGGCCGGGTGGTTAACCAGCAGATCGAGCCGGTCCGCGTCGGCCGCCCCACGGGACGCTTCCGCGAGGCACATCACCGGCACGCCGACGACGCAGTCCTCGTCGGCGACTTCGGCGATCACCTCGCCCACATGGATCGACTCGCGGCAGAACGCGAGGACGGCGGAGGCGTCGAGGACGATACGGACGGGGCGTTCGTTCACGCGGCGCGGGCGGGCAGGCCGAGCTGCGCGCGCAGCTCGGCGTCCAGCTCCGGCGTCCACCGCCGCTTGGCCTCGCTGAGCCGCTCCCGGGCGCGGGCCTTGCCCTCCGGGGTGACGACGATGCCGGCAGCGGCGAGGACGTCCTCGCTGCGCGCGCCGGTGTCGGGGCTGCTGTTGGCCATGCCCGCAGGATACCCCCTGTTCAGGGTGGCAGTCACCAGCAACGCTACCGGCGGGCTGGTGCTATTGGTGCTGGCGGGGCAGATGTGGCGGCCTCGGCACGGCCTCTACCGGCTCGGAGCCTCGGCGATCATGCCCGCAGAAGGGGACCGCGGCGGTGCCGGCGGCACCTCGGTCGGCCGGCCCACCGACGCGGCGTCGGTAACAGCGGCCGCGGTCGACTGAGGGAATGCCTGGGCCGCGAGCTTCGCCCCGCTCACATCGCGACCACCGGGCCCGGCAGATGTCTGGCAGGCCTCGGGGCGGTCGCCGCGAGCGCCCTCCTCCCTGCCGCCGCCCGTCTCCCGCCATTCACCGTCAAGGGTGACGCCGGGGCGGTCCCCGTCGTCACGGACCTTGCCGTCGGCCTGCGCCGCTGGCCGCCGCCTGCTCCGGCCGGAACATCCTCGCCGCGTACCGGTGGGCGGTCAGCCCCCGTGACGACGAACCGGCGATGCTGCTGCGCGAGCACGGCTTCGCGCTGCCCGCCGACGCGGTCTCCGGCGTGGTCAACATGCCCGACAAGACCCGGGGCGGCATCTACGCCGGCGCCCAGAAGATGCTCATGTGCCTCACCGAGCCCGCCGTCACCGCCTGGGTGACACCACCGACCCGTGGCGGGGTCCGCGAGTTCGACCCGACCGCGTTCGTGGTCAGCACCGACGTGCTGTACCTGCTCTCCCAGGGCGGCCCCGGCTCCCCCGCCCCGCTCGTCGCCGCCCTCACCGACGCCGTCCTGCGCGCCGGCGAGCTGCGCGCCCGCGCCTCAGCCGGCCGACGCCTGGACCCGCCCCTGCTGAGCATCCTCGACGAAGCCGCGAACATCTGCCGCCTGCGGCAACTGCCCAACCTCTACTCCTACTACGGCTCCCACGGCCTGCCGATCATCACCATCCTCCAGTCCTACCCCCAGGGCGTCGACGTGTGGGGACGCGAGGGCATGCGCAAACTCTGGTCCGCCGCCAACGTCCGCACCTACAGCGGCGGCGTCGCCGACCCCGATTGGCTCGAAGAGCTGTCCAAGCTCATCGGCGAACACGACGTCACCACCCGGTCGACCAGCAGCAGCGGATCCGGATGGGGCCAACGGTCGGTCTCGCACGCCACCCGCCGCCAACGCATCCTCGACGTATCCGACCTACACGCCCTCCCTCGCGGCCGGATGGTCGTCTACGCCTCGGGCGCTCCGCCCGCGCTCGCCCGCACCGCCCCCTGGCAGGACGGTCCCTACGCGGCGGCGATCCGCGCCTCGATCGCCCGCTGGGACCCCACCGGCCGCACCGACTGGACCCTCACCCCCGACGTCCCACCGGAGCCCCTCGTATGACCACCCCCGCCACCGACCCGGCCGCCGAAGCCGTAGCCGACCTCAGTGCGCTGCTCGGCCAGCTCGCCGGCGACTCGGCACCGCCCGCTCCCGAGCCGCCCGTCAACGAGCAGGCCGCTGCGGAGCCGGTGTACCGCAACGTGGAGGCGTTCGTCGGGGACTACCTCGCCCACGTCGTCGAGCGGCGCCTCGCCTCCGGGCCGGACTCCGGGCTGAACTGGTGCCCCCGCTGGTGGGCGCACCCCGAGGCGATCTCCCGCTTGTATGCGCTGTGGCGAGCCTGGGAGACGCTGCGGGTCAGCGACCCGCAGACCGGCATGAGCATCTGGTGGCGCGACCACCTCGACCCACACCTGGCCGCGCTGACCGCCGAGTACGGACCGTTCAACCGGTGCGGCCCGAACAAGCACACCGAACCCCGCCCCCTGCCCGTCGAGCTGGCTCCACCAGAAGTCCTCGCTCAACTCCCCGACGCCGACAGCACCTGATTCCATGGCATCGCCGGCGCCGGGCCAACCCGACTGGCCCTCACCACGGACAATGGAGACATGGACACCGTCGCCGAGCTGACCCTCATCCGGCACGGACAGAGCCTGGCAAACGTGGCCTTCGCCGACGCGCACGCCCGAGGGCTGGCCGACCACGGCCTAACCGGTCGAGACGCCGACATCGAGCTGTCGTCGCTGGGATGGAAGCAGGCCGCCAGCCTCGGTCACTGGCTCGCCGCTCTACCTGTTCACCGCCAGCCCCAGGTCGTGGTCTGCTCCCCCTACGTCCGTGCTTCGCAGACCTGGTCACAAGCGGCAGAAACCGCAGCGCAGGCGGGTGTCGACTACCCCACCGCTGTCGTCGATCACCGCCTTTGCGACCGGCTCATGGGCGACCTGGAGCTACTGACGCCCGCCATGATCGCTCAACGGTTCCCCGCGGAGGCAGCCCGGCTCGCGGCCGAAGGCGAGTTCTCCTATCAGCCTCCCGGTGGTGAGTCGTTCGCCGACATCGCTCGACGCCTGGCGGCCGTGCTGGCAGAGCTGAACACCAAGCACGCGGGCCGGCGCGTCCTGCTCGTGGCCCACGACGCCGTGGTCGTGGTCATGCGCCACCTCATCGAAGGCCTCACCTTCGAGGAGATCGCCGCCATCGTTGCGACGACTCCCGTGGCGAACACGTCGATCACCCGGTACGACGGCACCGCCGGCGGTCTCACGCTGGTGGAGTTCGCCGCGACCCCGCACCTCGAGTCAGGGAAGGACGAGCATGCCTTCGTCGGCAAGTGACGAGTCGGTACTGGGGCGCCTCACCCCATCACCGCTGACCCCGGAGCAGCTACACGATCACCAGATCACCCGCGATCTGATCGCCCAGGTCCTCGCGGCCCAGTCCGCTCGCCGCTACGAGCTGGAGCAGACCGGCGGTGACCAGGGCGTCCTGGAGCAGGTCATCACGTCCCAGAGCCGTCTCGCGCAGGCACTGCGGGATCTCGATCCCGCCGACATCGACGAAGTCGCCCGGCTTCGTGAGGAGTGTGTCGCGGTTCTGCGTGAGGCAGCGGCTTCATCAACATCAACATGGACTTCTACAACCCGATGCACCCGAGCTTCCACCGGTGGCAGACCGAGGACGAGACCACGGCCAGCGCCAAGGTTCGACCGGACGGGGAACGCTGGTGGAACAAGGCCCAGCAGTACTCGATCGACAACCGCTGCCATGTCGTCCTCGAGTCAGCCATGCGCTACCCCAGTGAGTTCGAGGACATCGCCCGCCGGTTCCACGACGCCGGGTACCGCGTCGAGGTTGCGATCGTCGCGGTACCTGAAGCCCTCAGCCGCCTTGGCATCCTCCACCGGTACTGGAGCGAGGTCCAGGAGGTCGGCCGCGGCCGACTGATCGACACCGCCGTCCACGACGAGTGCTACCGCGGCGTCATCCGCGGCGCCCACGCCGTCGACACCCAGGACCTGGCGCACGTCGCGTTCGCGTTCCGGCGCAACGGCGAGGTCGTCTACGCCAACACCACCACCGCCACCAGCACCTGGCAGCGCCCACCTGCACTCGCGGCCGCCGTGACCGCGGAACACGAGCGCCCCTGGACAGCCACCGAGCGTGCCTGGTACCTCAGCAACTCCCTGCAGCTACGCCGGGTCATCGATCCGGGCTGGCACAGGGTGCTCGACGCCATCGACGCTGCAGCGGCGCCGCTGCTGACCAGCTCGCCTGCCGATCGTGCCCGGGTGGCAGCCCTGGCACTGCGTGGCAGCACTCGCGATGCGATCCAGCGCCCGGCGGACTTGCCGAGCACCCCGAGGACGAGCCCAGCCATTGACCGGCCAGCGCTCCCTCACCAGCCCGGCACTGCCCGGTGACACCACGTCCGCCACGGCCTACGCGACGGGCTGCGCTCAGGCGACGTCCTCGTGCCCGGCTCGCGCCGGTACCGATCCGGCATCGTTCCTACTCACGCCGCAGCAGTGGGTGCCGCAGAAGGTGGAGTTCTGCCACCTGGTCGGCAAGCCCGACGAGGCCGACGCGTTCCGTTAGCAACCCGTCCAGCGACAATTGGCCCTTGTAGGCCGTTAACGCACTCCAGCACCATGTCCGGGCCACTCTCGACCATGGAGGAGGATCATGACGGATGATGTCCGCCCGATCCGGGCGGCGGGGAAAGCGGCGGGCGGCGCCGCAGGCCCACCCCGGCGGGCACGGCCCGTCCGCCTCAGCACTGCTGTCCGGCTACTCTGTCGCGGCCCGCGTGGACGGCCTGGCGGCTCGGCCCGTGTCGCCGAGCCAGGGACGACGCCCGAGCCAGGGACGAGGCCGGCGTGACCGACACCATCGCGAGGATCTCCGCGCGGTGGTCGCCGAGCGTCGAACTGCTGGCGACCACCACCTACAAGCTGATCCGGCCGTTCGAAGCGGTGGCCCTGTTGCTGCAGGCCACGAATCTCATCGCCAGCGCAGTCAACGACCGGTACCGATCCTTCGGGGTGCCGGTGGTGCTGGCGCTCGGCGTGGTGCACCTGGTCCTGGCCGGCATGGTGCTGCGGCACCGGGGGCCGTTGACCCGGGGCCGCACCTGGGCGGCGGCGTGGATCGTGATGATCTTCGTGGTGCAGATGCTGCTCGCCCACCTGCTCGCACCGGGTGACTTTGCGGCCTCCGGTGTTGGCGTTCCGATGGGGAACTACGCGCTGATCCCGCTGGCGGTGTTCGCGTTCTACCCGTGGGGCGGGTTCCGCGATCTCTGGCGGCGCAGGCTGATCGAGGCCGCGCTGATCGTGGCCATCGTGCTGCATCCCCTGCTGATCCTCGGGCTGATGCACCGATGGCAGCTCACCGCCGCGCACGTACGCAGTGTTGCGCTCTACGCCGGGTGGGCCCTGGTGTGGTTCCTGGTCGGTAAGGGGATGGCCAGGCTGTGCCGCATCGCCGTACAGGTGGAAACCGAGGGCCTGGCGGCCGGCTATGCCGCGACTCTGGGCGACTTGCACACCCACGCCGAGCGGGCCGCCGAACAGATTGAGGCCGGGGGTGACGCCCGCCGGGTCGCCCAGGACCTGCGACTGGTCATCGCCACTCGGCGCAGGCAGCTGCTGCTGCAGGACGAGCACGCCGGGGCGGTCGACATCTTCAAGAACGCGATTCGGGCACACGGCGACCGGCTGCGGCTGCTGTCCGGACCGGCCCTCGGCGGCCTGACCGTTCCCCGCGAGCACGCGGTACTGCTCGACCAGGGACTGGCCGACCTGCTCAAGAACGTCGTCGTGCACGGCGGCGGATCAGTGGAGGTGGACTTCGCCGTGGTGGACTCGACCATGACCCTTGACGTGCGCGACCACGGTCCCGGCCTGGACCCCGAACGGTTCGACGCGCCGGGCAGCAGCCTGCAGCGGCTACGCCGCCGGCTGATCGAGCGGGGCGGCGAGCTGCGGCTACTGCCCGCCCCGCCCGACGGCGGCGCGGCCGTGCGCCTGACGCTTCCGCTCCAACCGCGCAGGTGACTGCCGTGCGGATTCTGGTGGTGGAGGACATGGGAATTGCGGGCGTCATGGCGCACACCGAGCTTGCCCAGGCGATGCCGTGCGAGCCGGTCGTGGTCCCTGATCCGGTCGCGGCGCTGGATCGCCTGCGGCGGGAGCGCTTCGACGCCGTGGTGGTCGACATGCTCTTCCAGTCGCACTCCGATGAATTCGAGCGGCGGCGGCGCGAGGGCAGGGTGCGGCTGACCGACGCTCGGCTGCACCTGAGCGGGCTGGCGCTGCTGCGGGCGGCCGGCACGGCCGGGACGCCGGCGGTGCTGTGGACCTCGGGCGAGCCCAACCGGCGGTTGCACATCACTTTCGCCCACGAACACTTCGCGTGCCGCGGAATGTGCCCCAAGGACAAGGGCAAGCTCGCCGCGGCGGTGCGGGCGGTGGTGGCCGGCCGCGAATACGTGGACCCGATCCTGCGGATGCACCTGCCGCCGAGATCCGCCCCGACGCTGCGGGAGACGTTCTTCTCCTCTGAACCGCGGCGGGCCATGTGGCGCGCGATGGCGCTGGGCATGCACCACCATGCCCGGATCGGCCAGGCCGTCGGCGTCAAGAGCGGCGCGGTGCGACGCAGTGTCGAGGAGATGCGCAGCCGGCTGGTTGCCTTCGATCCGGGCTGCTCGGACGAGGGGCCGCCCACCGCGGAACTCGTCCGTTACGCGAGCCAAAACTGGGAGTTCTTCCTGGACGACACGGTGCGGGAGGTCTTCCCGTGACCGCGGCCGACCGCGACGGCCGGCGGCGACGGGAGACCTGGATTCCCCGCGCCGCCCTCGTCGTGCTCCCGGCCGCCTGGGTCGCGCTTGCGGCGACCCTGCCCGCGTCGGCGGACCGCGACGTGACCATCGACGTGTTCTGCACCTCCGGGAACCCGGTGGTCGGCGTCTGGATCGAGTCTCGCTCCGGCGGCTCGGGGTTCGCCCGGCGGGGCGACGCCGGGAGCGCGACGTCCGTCCGGTACACCTTCAAGCAGAAGTTCACCGATGCCTACCAGGCTCGCGTTGGCTGCGGCGGCAACCAGCAGCAATGGGGTCTGACGGTCGTGTCGTCCTACAGCGACCGCCCCTACCGGCGCCTGGCCTGTGACGATGCCGACGACGCAAGGGCTGCGGCCAACGGCTGCCGCGACCAAACGGCCTGACCGTCCGGAAGCGACATTTGTCCGCTGTACCGGCGGCTCCAGACGACGAAAGTTCGTGGTGCAGGGGGACGCGAACGGCGAACCCCCCACCCGATAGGAGCCGATCAGATGGACAGGACAGCACGGCGCGCACTGCGCGCGGGCGGCCAGGCGGCAGTTGTGACGGCGATCACCGTGGCCGCCGCCGTGAGCACGGCGAACCCGGCGGCCGCCGGCACCGTCAACGGATGCGCCCAGAGTTGGTCCGTAGATTACCCGGGGACCTGCATCTGGGTCGACACTGGCGAGAAGCGCGCCGACCACACCCAGTGGGTCAGCCAGATCAAGATCCAGAAGCCTCGCCAGGGTTCCTCCGGCTTCCTGGAGGGCTGGGCTGGCGACGGTCCCACCGGCGTCGCGTGGTACCGGTCGGGCAACGGCGAGACGGTGACGTGGCCGATCAACAAGTGGATCAAGACGGACTCCGGCATCTGCGGCGCCTACACCTGGCCCGGGTCGTCCGACCGCTCGATCGCCTGCATCACCATCAAGGCCTGACCCGGGCCAGGGCTGGAAGCTCGTACGGCCGGTCCGGCTTCCTGGCCGGACCGGCCGCCGGCCCACCAACCCAGCCGCGCGGCGCCGTGAGTCGAACGAGTAATTCGCTCGACCGGCCGCCTCGCCGACGCCACACTCACCTTCCCACCTGCGGCCCAGATAGGGACCTCATGCAGACGATCACACCACGCCACGCGCCACGCCGGCATCGCGCGCCGTCGCATGCCGCCACCCCCGTCAGGATCGGCGCGCGAACGACGGCGTTCGCCGCCACGCTGACCGCTGTGCTCGCCGGCATGGTCTCGTCGGCGCACGCCGACACCACGGCGGACCGCACGGAGCAGCGCCGCTACGTCGTCGAGACCGTGAACCTGGGCAACGGCCAATTCATGCAGCGCAAGACTGACTTCGCCCGAGCCGGCTGCATGCCGGACGACGACTGTCGCAAGCCGTCGCCCTACAACAGGTTCGACTGGGGAACGGACAGCTGCAGCCCGCCCACGTTCGCGAGCTGGCGCAAGCTCTTCGACCAGGCCTGCCAACAACACGACTTCGGATACCGCAACCTCGGCAACGGTCTCGCTCTCGCCCGTGACGAGAACACCCGCAAGTGGGTCGACGACCGGTTCCGCACCGAGATGAAGGCCATCTGCAACTACCGGTTCAGCGACTGGACCCAGTACGCCAATCTGCAGGCCTGCTTCAAGGAAGCCGACACCATGAGCCTTTTCCAACCTGATCTTGCAGGTCAGGGACGGTGTGCGTAGCCCGGTGATCGATGAGGGCGAGGCTCCAGGTAAGACAGCAAATCGACC
>NZ_JBEXIA010000054.1:0-31890 GCF_040608335.1 Micromonospora sp. NPDC005194
CACTATTCGGCATAAGAGTTTTTAACTAACGTTAATTGATGTAATCAGTGTTGAATTACGCTATGGCGCGGTCGTCGGCGGCGCGGTCGTCGGCGGCGCCGTGGTGGGCGGCGCGGTGGTCGGTGGGGTCGTGCTCGGCGGTACGCCGCCGGAGGCGTTGCCGCCGCTCCAGGTGTACGCCCCGGTGGTGGCCGTCCGACCGGCGGCCACGGTGAGCCGGGTGCCGGTGGAGAACGTGACGGTGATCGGGTTCGCCGTCGGGTTCGACGCCACGTAGGTGCGTGCCCCGTTGCGGGAGAAGACCGCGCTCAGCGGGTGGTTGGCGGTGACCGTCGTGTCGACGGTGCCCAGTGCCGCCAGGTTGCGGATCCAGTGGAACGTGTGCGCCCGGCTCTCCCCCTCCTCGGGGGTGTAGCCCGGGTTGGCGCGCAGGTTCGCCAGGGCCGCGTCGGGGTCGCCGAGGGCCTGGAACTGCCAGAGGATGTCCTGCCACACCGTCGGCGGGCCGCCGTTGTTGCGGACCAGCTCGGCGTAGTTGGTGCGCACGTACGCCGGGTTGTTGCCGAGGTAGAGGTGCCCGCCGGTGACCGGCAGCAGGTTGATGCCCTGGATCATCTCCGGGTCGGCGCTGAACCAGGTGGCGTACGCGCCGCCGTCGCCCCAGACCATGCCGACCGTCGAGTGCCCGAAGGCGGCGGGGAAGTTCTGGTCGCTCGCGTCGAACCAGTACTCCTGGATGGCGGCGGCCTGCGTCGTGTAGAGGAAGATGCCGGCGTCACGCACGGCGGTGTCGCCGGTGACCTGACCCCACTGGATGAGGGCGTTGGCGAAGTTCATCCCCTCCGACGACGACTCCTGGTTGTTGCCGGAGCCGAACGAGCCGTGCCCGGACGCCCAGTCGTGGCCGGCGTAGATGTCGAAGTCGCGCAGGTAGGGAAAGCGGGTGTCGTCGCGGCGGTAGTTGTTGGCGTCGCGGATCAGCAGGTCCACCATGCCGCCGTAGCGGCTGCTCGCGGCCCAGGACGGGTCGAACTTGGCCAGTGTCGCGGCGGCGGCGATGAAGTAGCCGTAGTGGAAGTGGTGGTCGTTGAGTTCCTGGTCGGAGCCGTACGACGCCGGGTAGCCGATCAGGGTGCCCCAGTTGGCGTCGTAGTAGAAGAGCCGCTGGGTCTTGCCGCTGGACGCGGTGAACCAGTCGGTGAGGGTGCTGCGGATCGCGTTCAGCGCGCTGTCGCGGGTGGCCGTGTCGTTGACCAGGTCGGCGACCTCGGCGAGCCGGGCGGCCCGGCCGAGCCCCTTGCCGGTCCAGTACGTGTCGTTGCCCCGCTGGTCCATCGGGTTGCCGCGGGCGGCGGCCAGGTGGCCGGTGAGCGTGGTCAGGTCCGCGCCGCTGCCGTCGCCGACGGCCGGCAGTTCGGGCAGGACTCCCTGGAACGCCATGGCGGTCCGGAACTGGTTGACGCCGGTGAGGACCTTCATCCGGCCGCGCGCCGACGGGTAGGTCGGCGTGATCGGCGTCGAGCCGGCGAGCGACTTCCACTGGTGCGGGTAGAGGCTGACCACGGTCTGCGTGGCGGTGCCCTCCCGGGCGGTGGTGGTGAACGCGTACGTCGTGCTCAGGCCGTTGGTCGACGGGTCGTAGGCGTAGGAGACGCGGGTGCCGGTGACGTGGGCGTGCGCGTACCGGCCGTAGGTGGTGGCCAGGTCGGCGCGTTCGGTGGCGTTCGCCGTCGGGGGCAGCAGGGCCACCGAGAAGTAGCCGCGACCCGCGAGGGTGGAGGAGATGCGGCCACCGCTGACGGTCCAGGTCGCGCCGCTGGGGGCGTACGCCACGTAGTCGTGACCGTTGACCCGGAAGCCGATGGTGGCGCCGTTGGTGGACCAGACGTCGGGGGTGCCGGACGTGCCGATCACCGCGTCGCCGCCGCTGGCCTGGAAGTACGCGAACGGCAGGCCGTGGCCGATGGTGGCGCGCAGGGTGCGGGTGCCGTCGCTCCAGTAGGGGCTGACCGTCCAGTCGGTCCAGCCGTCCACCTTCACCTGGGGCGCGGCGAGCCCGGCCACGCCGACGCGGATGTCCTGCACGTACGGGTAGTGGTACTCACCGACGCCGGTGGCCGTGCCGCTGATGGCGGGTGTGGAGTTGGCGGAGAAGCCGAGGCCGTCGGTGAACGTGTCGTAGGAGGTCGGGTGGGCGTGCAGGGGCTCGCTGAAGGCGCAGTCGGTGCGCTTCCACAGCAGCGAGGACCACCAGTCGTTGGTGGGTACGGCACCGGCGGGGGCGTTGGCGGTGGCGAACTGCCGGGGGTTGCTGGACATCGCGCCGCAGCCGGTGGGGAGCGCGCCGACGGGGGTGGTGGTGTAGCTGCCGGCGCCCACGGGCGCGGCCTCGGCGGCACGGGTGACGGGAATCGTGAGGCCACCGACGACCAGGGCCAGGGCGGTGGCGGCTGCCAGGGCCCAGCGGCGGTGGGGGACGGGAGGTTTCATGGTGCCTCCATCGCGCGTCCCGGTACGGACCGTGCCGACTCGGGCGCGTAGCGTCTGAATTGTGGAAAACGTCGATCGAGAGAGCGCTCTCTCAGCCGGCACGGTAATCGACCCCGGAGATCCCCGTCAATGTGTCAGTCCGGTTGCGTGCTGATGTCGCAAACTGATCGCCCACCGCGCCGCGGTGGCTAGCTGTCCGCCACGCCGAGCCCGTCCAGGTCGGCGTGCAGCGCGTCCGGCGCGCGCATCCGCCACGCGTCGGTCACGAGCTCGCTCAGGCGCTCGACGTCGACGGCCGCCAGGTGCAGCATCACCAGCGGCAGGCCGTCGTACCCGGACGTGGTGAAGAAGACCTCGGGCTCGCCGAGCAGGAGAGCCTGCTTCTCGGCCTCGTCCCCGACGAACAGCACCGCGATGTCGCGCCGGATCACCCGCGGCTTGCCCGGCCTGCGCTCGGGATAGGACCAGACGAAACCCTTGTCGGCCACCCGGAAGTCGAAGCCCTCGCTCTCGATCTCGACCGTGTGGGGCAGGGCCAGGGCCAGGCGGCGTACGTCGTCGGCGTCAGCCACCGAGACCCCGCACCGCGCGTGCCATCCGCATGCGCCGAGATTACGCACCAGGACCGACAGGTGGCGGGCGGGCCGCCCACCGACGACGTCAGCCGGCCGTGGCGGACAGGTCGACGGCCGTGGCGCCGACGACCGCCCGGTCGCCCTCGCGCTGGACGTAGCCGATCACCGTGGACTGGCCGGGGTCGAGATCCGGCGGCGTGACCAGCTCCACCTGTCCCTGCTCGGCGTCCAGGGGCACCGACGCGAAGGCGCGCACCACGTTGTCCTGCCGCAGCGTGCGGCCGGCGTTCTCTCCGCGGGCGATCTCGCTGTGCAGGCCGCGTTGCACGAGCGCCACGTTCACCACGGCGGGCTGCGACAGCCGCTGCGCGCGGTAGCCCAGCACCATCCGCTGCCCGCCGTCGGCGACCTCCGGAACGGACAGGGTGAGGGGCGCGGCGGCGGGCGACATCAGGGCGGACGCGACGGCGCTCGCCGCCCGGCCACGGTCGGAGCCGACGAACTCCACGGTGCCGTTGACGATCATCTGCGGGGTGTAGAGACGCCCCGAGCCGAAGCCACGGGCGTACGCCTCCTGCCGCGCCGTGTACGCCGCGTCCGCGAACTGGTCGGGCCAGCCCAGATCGGTCCCAGTAGTCGACGTGGAAACCCAGGGCGAAGACGGGCTCGCGCCGCGCCCGGGAGTCGTGCTCGATCGCGGTCAGCAGCTCCTCGGCGGGAGGGCAGCTGTTGCAGCCCTGGGAGGTGAACAGTTCCACGACGGCGACGCCGCCGCCCTCCGTCGGCCGTTCCGGCTGACCGGCGGGGTCCGATCCGTGCGGCGATGGCGTGGTCATGGCGTCTCCTCCCAGAGCCTGCTGGCGGCTCCGCGATTCCCGTTACCGCACCGACAACGCCTGGTCGGCGAGGCCGCGAGGGGGGATGGGGGCGTCCAGTGCCCGTCCGTGCCTGTCTACCCCCGGATCCGCCGTTGCGCCCGGGGACGCCACTTCCGACCGGGACCAGTCGCGCGTCGGCATACCGGCCCGCTCATGACAATCGCGTGACAAATTGGCCGGTACGCCGATCACGGGTTTCGACGGTGCCCGAGCCGGGGCACCAGAGCGTCGCTGACGACAACATCTTCGAAGGGACGGCCCCCGTGGAAATCCAGGGCTTCTTCACCGCGATCATCATCGGCCTGGTCATCGGCGCCCTCGGGCGGCTCGTGGTGCCCGGCAAGCAGAACATCTCGATCGTGCTCACCCTGGCGATCGGCGTGCTCGCCGCGATCCTCGGCACCCTCGTGGCCGGTGGGCTCGGCGTGGACGAGACCGCCGGCATCGACTGGATCGAACTGCTCCTGCAGGTGGTGTTCGCCGCGATCGGTGTGGCCGGCGCCGCCGCTGTGTTGGGCCGCCGACGCCCCTGACGCCCCGCTCCCTCGCCGGGCCCGCCGGCCCTCATGCGCCCGTGGCGACGACCTGTCGCCACGGGCGCTGTGCTTGGATGATTCGGTGGAGTTCACCGTGACAGACGTGCCCGCGCGGGAGCGGTTCGAGGCGCGCGACGAGACGGGCGCGGTCGCCGGGGTGGTCACCTACCAGCTGACCGGCGCCATCATCGCCTACACCCACACCGAGGTCGATCCGGCGTACGAGGGCCGGGGCGTCGGGTCGACCCTGGCCCGCGCGGTCATGGACGATGCGCGGGCCAGGAGGCGCACCGTGGTGCCGATCTGCCCGTTCCTCGCCGATTGGCTGGTCAAGCACCCGGAGTACGAGGACATCGTGGTGCGGTCCACCCGGAAGGTGAAGTAGCGGCCGGGCTCAGTGCCAGTCGCTGATCTGGACGTCGTCCGGCGCCGGCCTGCCCCGCCCGGTTTCCACCAGCTCCTTGAGGCTCATCAGGAACGTCGCCCACTTGGTGCCGCAGTGGTGCATGAACTCGCCCGGCTCGCGCCAGCCCTCGTGGCTGAACAGGACGATGGTGTAGTCGCCTCGCTGGTCGAGGCGCCAGTCGATCTCGGTGCCGACCCATTCCTCGGGGCCGTCGGTGACCCGCCAGCGGACGTGGCCGGTGGGGTCCAGCTCCAGGACCTCCATGTCGAAGCCCCCGGCGTCGCCGAACCGGAAGGCCAACTGCCCGCCGACCTCGCTCTTGCCGACCGTGTCGGTCGTCCACCAGGCGGCGAGGCCCTCCGGGGTGGCCACCGCGCGGTAGACGTCGTCGAGCGGGGCGACGACGCCGACCCGGTGCAGGATGTCGACCATCTCATTCTCCCTGGTTGTCGGTACGGTGACGTTCGATCGTCTCGGCGATCCGCTTGATCCGGCGGAGTCGGGCATCCCAGGTGGCGCCGACGGCGGTCAGTTGGGCGACCGCACGCGCGAGCTGCGCCTCGTCGACCTGGTAGTGACGCTCACGACCGGCCGGCGCGGAGTGGATCAGGCCGACCCGGTCCAGGACGGCCAGGTGCTTCGAGACGGCCTGGCGGGTGACGGGCAGTCGCTCGCTCAGCGACGTGGCGGTGCCGGGCCCGCCGGCGAGCAACAGGTCGATCATGCTGCGCCGGATCGGGTCGCCGATCGCCGACCACAGGGCGTCGTCGACGACCGTGCTCATGACGTGGCGACCAGCCGTGCGACGTACGTGCCGAGCGCGGGGATGTAGTGGTTCCACCCGCTGACGTGATCCTGGTACTGCTTCTCGAGCAGGGCGATCTCCCAGCCCATCTCGCGAAAACCGGTCTCCGTCATGCGGACGCGGGTCCCCGTCGCGATCGGGACGAGGTCGAAGGTGACCAGCAGCGACTGCCCGCCCCGGTCGGGCTCGGTGAAGGACCACCGGAAGGAGAACCGCTTCGGCGGGTCGACGTCCACGACGGCGAGGTCGACGGTCGTCGTCTCGCCGGTCTGCGCGTCGCGCCACACCAACTCGCCGGGAGCGCCCTCGACCGGTTCGAACCGGGCGTCGTCGGGCCACCACTCCCGCACGTGCTCGGGTTGGCTGATCACCTCGAAGACCACCTCCGGCGAGGCGTTGACGTCGATGTCGCGTTCGATGACTCCGTACTCCATGCGTACCACCCTTTCGCAACCTTTGGTTGCGTCAGGTTACAACGCTCGGGGCGCCTCGCGCAACCGATGGTTGCGTATTGGCCCCGGGTGC
This sequence comes from Micromonospora sp. NPDC005194, assembly GCF_040608335.1. NCBI lineage: Bacteria > Bacillati > Actinomycetota > Actinomycetes > Micromonosporales > Micromonosporaceae > Micromonospora > Micromonospora sp. NPDC005194. The sequence continues at coordinate 6,216 of NZ_JBEXIA010000054.1, forward strand.
GGCACGACGCCTGGAACGGGCGATGACGGTACGGTCCATGGTGGGCAGTCGCCCTGCCCTCGCCATCGTCCCTCCACATCCCGTCGGGAGACCTGAACGATGACAGCCGCCACCTTCCGTGCCCTGCACCACGACCGCCCCGCCGGCGACCCGCTCGTCCTGCCGAATGCCTGGGACGCGGGCAGCGCCCGGGTGTTCGCCGACGCCGGCTTCGAAGCGCTCGCCACGCCGAGCGCCGGGGTCGCCGCCTCCCTCGGCTACGAGGACGGCGCCACCCCGCCCGCCGAGATGTTCGCCGCGGTGGCGAGGGTCGTCCGGGCCGTCTCCGTTCCGGTGTCCGCGGACGTGGAGGACGGCTACGGGCTCGCCCCCGCCGAGCTGGTCGAGCGGCTGCTGGAGGCGGGCGTCGTCGGCTGCAACCTGGAGGACTCCGAGGGGCACGCCACGCTCAAGGATCCGCAGCGGCACGCGGACTGGCTGGCCGAGGTGCGGGCGGCGGCAGGCGACGCGCTCGTCATCAACGCGCGCGTCGACACGTTCCTGTTCGGCTCGGGTGACCCGGCCGACGCCGTCGCCCGCGCGAAGCTGTACGTGGCGGCGGGCGTCGACTGCGTGTACCCGCTGCGGGCGCCGATTGAGGTCCTTGCGGTGCTGCGCGAGGGCATCACCGGCCCGATCAACATGGCCGCCGCGCCGAACCGGGAGTCCGTGACCGAGCTGGCCCGACACGGCGCCACGCGCATCACGTTCGGCCCGGGAATGCAGCGCTACGCGATGGCCGCGATCGGTGACCTGGCGGCCAACCTGCGCGCGTGAGGCACCGGCCGACCGGCGCGTCCTCAGCGGCGGCCGGTGCCGCGGGTGCGGGCGGCGCGCCTCGGTGAAGGGCGCCGCCCGGTCAGGCGTCGGCGCGGGCGGCCAGGGCGTCCACGAGGCGGCGGGCGGAGCCGGCCAGGTTCCACCGGCCGGCCAGCTCGAGCAGCCGCTCCGGGTCGGCGGGGGCGGTCGGCAGCGCGGTGGGCAGCTCCGGCAGGGCCACGTCCAGGGCGACCCGGACCACCGTCGGCGCGACGGCCAGGTAGTCGCGGGCGGCGGCCAGCTTGGTGCGCAGGCCCGGCGCGAAGGACGAGTCGGAGTCGTCCAGCGCGGCCAGGATGCCGTCGATGCTGCCGTACCGCTCGATCAGTCGCGCGGCGGTCTTCTCGCCGACGCCCGGCACCCCGGGCAGTCCGTCGCTGGGGTCGCCGCGCAGGGCGGCGAAGTCGGCGTACCGGTCGGCGGGCACCCCGTAGCGGGCGCGCACCGCCGCGTCGTCGCAGTCGTCGAGCTTGGCCACGCCGCGCCCGACGTAGAGCAGCCGCACGTCCCGGGAGTCGTCGATGAGCTGGAACAGGTCCCGGTCGCCGGAGACCACCTCGACCGGGCCCGGCTGGGTCACCGACAGCGTGCCGAGCACGTCGTCGGCCTCGTAACCGGTCGCGCCGACGGCGGTGATGCCGACCGCGTCGAGGACCTCCAGGATCATCGGCACCTGCGGGGAGAGCGTGTCAGGCACGACCTCACCGCCCTGCGGGGCCACCCGGTGCGCCTTGTACGACGGCAGCAGCTCGACCCGCCACGCCGGCCGCCAGTCGTAGTCCAGAGCGCACACCATCCGGTCGGCGCCCCGACCCCGGATGAGCGTGGCGAGCATGTCGAGGAAGCCGCGCACCGCGTTGACGGGCGTGCCGTCCTCGGCGCGCGCGGCGGACTCCGGGATGCCGAAGTAGGCCCGGAAGTAGAGGCTGGGTGCGTCGATCAGCAGGATCGGGGATCGGTGTGCCACGCCCGACAGCCTGGCACAGCCCTGCGACGATCAGCGGTACGCCCGGCCGCCCGGCGGCGTCAGCGCTGCTCGTCGTGCCGGTAGACGGTGTCGCGGCGGGCGAGGTGCTGCACGACGTAGCTGGTCACCAGCAGCAGGATCGCGACCAGCACCTCGACCCAGGCGGCGACGCCGTCGGCCACGGTGAGCCCGATGACCAGCAGGACCAGTCCGACGAGCGCGAGGACCCCGGCCCACAGTTGCCAGCGACGGCGGGTCGCCGCCCGGTTCGCGTCGTTCGCTGCCACGTCGGCCCTCCCGGTCGGTGCCACCCATGCGGGCGTCCCGATCCCAGGCTATGGCCCCCGCCCCGGTCCTACCCGGAAAACCACAGTGCGGGCAGGCCCTGGAACGGCGCAGACTGCCGGTGTGGCGTTTCTTCCCGGCCTGGTGCTGGCCCGCCGGTACCACGACGAGGTGGTCGCGCCGATTCTGCGCGGTCGTCTCCCCGACCTGCGGTACGCGGCGGGGCTGCTCGACGGTGGCTCTGAGGTGCTCGGCCTGGACACGGCCCGGTCCACCGACCACGACTGGGGCCCGCGCGTGCAGGTGTTCGTCGGGCTGGCCGACGTCGCCGCGATCCCGCGGATGCGCGCCGTGCTGGACCCGACCTGCCGACGGAGTTCCTCGGCTGGCTCGACGGGCGGCGCTGCGGTGGTATCCGCCGGACGTGTGGCGGTACGTCCTGGCCGCGGTGTGGACGCGGATCGCACAGGCTGAGCACCTGCCCGGCCGGTGCGCGGAGGTCGGCGACGAGGTGGGCTGCCGGGTCGTCACCGGGGGCATCGCCCGTGACGTGCTCCGGCTCGGTCTGCTGCTGCGTCGACGCTGGCCGCCGTACGACAAATGGCTCGGCACGGCCTTCGGCAGGCTGCCCGGCGCGGCCCCGGCGGTCGCGGCGCTGGCCGAGGCGACCGGCCCGGGCGACTGGACCCGGCGCCAGGCCTGTCTCGTCGAGGCGCTGGAGACCATGGCCCGGTGGACCGACGAGACCGGTCTGGCGGCACCGGTACGCGCCCGGGCCGGGCCGTTTCACCGCCGGCCATTCCTGGTGCTGCGTGCCGAGCGCGTCGCCGCCGCACTACGCGCAGCGGTGACCGACCCGACGCTGCGCGACCGACCGCTGCTGGGCGCGGTCGACCAGTACGTGCACAGCGTCGATGTGCTCAGCGACGCGACCCGGGCTCGCCGGGTGGCCGACGGCCTGTGGTCGGGTGCGGCGGTCACCGACCAATGGTGACGGCCGGACGCCGGCCCTGGTCGCGGTCGCGGTCGTGGTCGGTGAGGTCGCGCAGGCGCCGGACGGGGGAGAGCAGCAGCACCAGGGGCGCGCAGATCAGGGTCGCCGCGAAGACGAACAGGGTGGCGCGGGCGCCGAGCGGGCCGGCGAGCCCGCCGGCGACCAGCCCGCCGACCGGGATGGCGCCCCAGGAGACGAACCGCACGGTCGCCATCACCCGGGAGAGGAGTTCGGGTGGGCTGGCGATCTGCCGGTACGTCCGGGTGGTCACGCTGAGCACGACCGTGCCGAGAGAGAAGACGATGCTGCCGGCGGCGAAGGCGACGTAAGCCGGCCAACCGGTGCCACCGGGGATCAGGAACGCTCCGGCGACCGTCGTGAACCCGGCGGCGACCAGCGCGCGGGCGCTGCCGAGCCGGGTGGTGATCCACGTGGTGAGGGCAGCCCCGACCAGCGCGCCGACACCCTCGACGGCGAGCAGGACGCCGACCAGGCCGGCCGGCGCGTGCAGGTCGCGGACCAGGTAGAGCGGGTGCAGCGCGAACTGCGCGCCGCAGACGAAGTTCATGGCCGTCGCGGCCCACATGCACGGGCCCATGACCGGGTGGTACGCGACGTAGCGCCAGCCCTCGCGGATCAGCTCACCGACCGGCGGCCACTGCTCGGGTGCGTCGACGCGGCGCGCGGGCAGGGTACGCAGCAGAGCCGCCGAGACGAGGTAGCTGGCCGAGTCGACGAGCAGGGTGGGCACCGCGCCGAGCGCCTGCACGGCGAGCCCACCGAGTGATGGGCCGCTGAGCAGGGTCGCGGCGTGGGTGGCCGAGGTGAGGCTGTTGCGCGACTGCAACTGCTCGCGCTCGACGATGCTGGGCAGGAAGGTCGAGTTGGCCACGTCGAACACCACGTTGGCGAAGCTGACGACGAGCGCGGTGACCACCAGGTGGGTCACGGTGAGCTGCCCCCACCACCAGGCCAGCGGGATCGAGGCGACGGCGAGGGCGCGGGCCAGGTCCGCGCCGACCTGGGTGCCGCGCAGCGGTAGGCGCTGCACGATCACACCGGCGGGCAGGCCGATCACGATCCAGGCGACGTAGCTGGCCGCGGCGATCAGACCCATCTGCCACGCGGAGGCGTCCAGGACGGTGAGCGCGGTCAGCGGCAGGGCCACCGCGCCGACCGCCGACCCGACCAGACTGGTCGTGCCGGCGGTCCACCAGCGCCAGAACACACCGGCTCGTTCGTCGACGTGCATGTCGTCGGCCCCCGTCCGTCGCGCCGATGCGTTCCCGGTGTCAGTGCGTGCCGGGGATAGTCCGTTCCAATCTGGAACGGACTATAGTCGTGTCGGGCGAAGGGAGGAAGCGGGTGCGACGAGAGGATCTCGCGGACGCGGACTGCGGCATCGCGCAGGCGCTCGGCGTGCTGGGGGACTGGTGGACGTTCCTCATCGTGCGCGACGTCGCCGGCGGCACGACCCGCTTCGACGCGCTCCAGCGCGAACTGGGCGTCAGTCGGCGGGCGCTTACCGAACGCCTCGCCGCCCTGGTCGAGCACGGCGTGCTGGAACGCCGCCCGTACTCGGCGCACCCGCCCCGGCACGACTATCTGCTGACCACGAAGGGCGAGGGCCTGCTGCCGGTGTTGATCGCCCTGCAGGACTGGGGAACGAGGCACCTGATGGGTGACGGAGAGCTGACCGCGACCGCCGACGACGCCTCGGCCGAGGCCCGACGGGCACACGCGCTGGTGGGCCGACGGCTGCCGGAGGTCGCCCTGCCCGGCGCCGACGGCCGGCCGGTCGCGTTGACCGCGCCGGACGTCTGGAGCGTCCACTACCTCTTCCCCGGGGCGTACGCGCCGGGGACGCACGGCTACCCGCCGGGCTGGGCGGAGATCCCCGGCGCCCGGGGCTGCACCCTCGAATCGACCACGTACGCCGACCGGCACCCGGCCTTCGAGGCGGCCGGGGTGCGGGTGCGCGGGATCAGCACCCAGCGGCCGGACCAGCTCGCCGAGTTCGCCGCGTACGCGGGGCTGCCGTTTCCGTTGCTGTCCGATCAGGACGGTCGGCTCGCCGCGGGGCTGCTGCTGCCGGTCTTCTCCGCCGGCGGGGTGACCCGGTTCAAGCGACTGACGATGCTCGTCGACCCGACGTCGGTGGTGCGGGCGGTGCAGTTCCCGGTCACCGATCCGGCCGGATCGGTCGACGAGATGCTGGCCCTGGCCCGCGACCACGCGACGATCCCCGGCTGACGCGGGGCGTCGACCGGGGATCGCAGCGTCAGGTTCAGGTTCAGGCCGGAAGCGTCCAGCGCTGGTTGGCGCCGGCGAAGCAGTCCCAGATCTGCAACCGGGCGCCGTCGGCCGAGCTGTTGTCGGTGACGTCCAGGCACTTGTTGGACTGCGGGTTGCGCAGCGTGCCGTTGGACTGCGCCTGCCAGACCTGGGCGCCGCTGCCGTTGCAGTCGTACAGCTGCACCTTGGCGCCGTTGGCGGTGGAGCCGCTGGTGATGTCGGCGCACTTGCCGAGGGCGCGCAGCGTGCCGTCGCTGGCGACGGTCCAGGTCTGCGCGTTGGTGCCGTTGCAGCCCCAGAGCTGGATGGCGGTGCCGTTGGCGGTGCTCGCGGACGCCACGTCGACGCACTTGCCGCCGAGGCCGGTGATCTGGCCGGTACGACCGGACGGCGGCGGGGTGGTGCCGCCCATGATGGTGTCGTACATGGCGCTGACCAGCGAGGTGGAGCCGGTGGTGTCCTGCGACAGCTCCCAGTTCATGACGCCGCCGGCGTTGGTCAGCGCCCACTGCGTCTTGCGCTTGACGGTCGGGACGCCGTTGTAGCACTGCTGCGCGCCGCCGGCCGTGGTGCAGTCCCGGTTGGCGTTGGCCGGGTCCAGGGCGACGAGCGCCGAGTACGTGTAGTAGCCGGGGCGGCTGTAGAACGGGATGCCGAGGACGGCCTTGCTGGCCGGCAGGCCGCGGGACTTCCACAGGTTGATGCTGTTGATCGACCAGTCGTAGTTGGAGTGCGGGCTGCCGCCGTCGTACGCCATGATGTTGAGCCAGTCGACCTGGCCGAACACGGCCGTCGGCACGCCGTCGAGGTAGTAGCCCTCGGAGACGACGGCCGCGGTGAGCAGCTTGCCGCGGCTGTGCATGGCGCTGCCGAGCTGGGTCATGAGCTGGCTGTAGTTGTTCGCCGAGGCGCCCGGGTCCGGGTACTCCCAGTCGATGTCGACGCCGTCGAGGTTGTACTGGTTGACGAAGTTGACCAGGTTGTTGACGAAGGCGGTCCGGCTGCCGGAGTTGGCCGCGAGGGCCTCGAAGGCCGAGTCGTTGCCGTCGTTCCAGCCGCCGACGGCGATCGAGACCTTGACGTTGTTGGCGTGCGCCTGGGAGACCAGCGAGGAGAGTTTGCTCGGGTTCTCCACGGCGCGCAGGCTGCCGTCGTTGTTGGGCAGCACGAACGCGTAGTTGATGTGGGTGAGCTTGTTGTACTGGATGGTGTTGACGTTGCCAGCCCACGAGGGCATGTAGCCGACGCTCTTGAAGTTGTTCGGCAGCACCACGGCCTGCGCGGCGGTGGGGACGAGGGTGACGGTGGCGGCGGCGGTGGCCAGGGCGAGCAGGCCGGCGGTGCGGGCGCGGCGCAGTGGTGAGGACATCGGGGGCCTTCCCGTGGGCGGGGGACGACGCCCGCCCACGCAGGGTTGTCGCGGGCGGGAAATGCGGTACGCAGAAACGGGTGGCCTCGAGGCAGCCAAATCTTAAAGAGTGTTAACTGTCCGCGTCAATCAACGCCGATGGATTTCCTCGCCCGGGCGGATGCGGGGTTCTGGGGATGCCCAAACGACCGTTAAGCTCACGGGGTGGGAACCGATGAGTTGTACCCGCCGAACCGGCTGCTCGCCGCGCAGCGCGCCACCGCCGCGGCCGGCCTGGACGCGCTGCTGCTCACGCCCGGCTCCGACCTGCGCTACCTGACCGGGTACGACGCCCACGTGGGGGAGCGGCTGACCTGCCTGGTGCTGCCCGCCGAGGGTGCGCCCACGCTCATCGTGCCCCGGCTGGAGCGTCCGGCCGCGGAGGCGGCACCGAACACCGGCGTCCGCATCGTCGACCACCCCGACGGCGTCGACCCGTACCCCCTGGTCGTCGCCGCCCTCGACGGCCCGCCGTCGGCCGTCGGGCTCGCCGACCGGATGTGGGCCGAGCAGGTCCTCGCCCTACGCGCAGCGCTGCCCGGCGCCGCGCAGCGGCTCGCCGGCGAGGTGCTGCGCGAGCTGCGGATCCGCAAGTCCCCGGCGGAGGTCGCGGCGCTCGCCGAGGCGGGCGCGGCCATCGACGAGGTGCACCTGCGGATGGGCCAGTGGCTGCGCCCCGGCCGCACCGAGGCCGAGGTGGCGGCCGACATCGCGGCGGCGATCCGCGACGCCGGGCACGCCACTGTCGACTTCGTCATCGTGGCCGCCGGCCCGAACGGGGCCAGCCCGCACCACGGCACCTCGGATCGGCCGATCGGCGCCGGCGAGCCGGTGGTGGTGGACATCGGCGGCACGATGCCGTCGGGCTACCGCTCGGACTGCACCCGCACCTACGTGGCGGGCGGGCCGGCGCCGGCCGACTTCGTGGACTACTACGCGGTGCTGCACGCCGCCCAGAGTGCGGCGGTGGCGGCGGTGCGTCCCGGGATCACCGGCGCGGCGGCCGACGCGGCGGCCCGGGAGCCGATCGCCGCCGCCGGTTACGGCGATGCGTTCCTGCACCGCACCGGGCACGGCATCGGCCTGGACGGTCACGAGGAGCCCTACCTGGTGGCCGGCAACGACCGGCCCCTGGAGGCCGGCATGGCGTTCTCCATCGAACCGGGCATCTACCTCGCGGGCCGGCACGGCGCCCGCATCGAGGACATCGTCGTCTGCACGACGGACGGCGTGCAGCGGCTCAACACCACCCCCACGGAGCTCATCGCGCTATGACTGTCGACCGGATCCTCCCCACCGACGAGGCCCACGACCTGCTGGACCTCGCCACCGAGCTGGCCGACCGCGAGCTCGCGCCGAAGGCCGCGAGCTTCGAGGAACGCGCCGAGTTCCCCCGCGAGGTGCTGCGCACCATCGGCCGCGCCGGCCTGCTCGGCCTGCCCTACGCCGAGGAACACGGCGGCGCGGCGCAGCCGTACGAGGTGTACCTCCAGGTGCTGGAGATCCTGGCCAGCCGGTGGCTGGCGGTCGCCGAGGCGGTCAGCGTGCACACCCTGAGCTGCTACCCGGTCGCCGCGTTCGGCAGCGCCGAGCAGCGCAAGCTCCTGCCCGACATGCTCGGCGGCGAGCTGCTCGGCGCGTACTGCCTCTCCGAGCCGCAGGGCGGCTCCGACGCGGCGGCGCTGAGCACCCGGGCGGTCCGCGACGGCGACGCGTACGTCGTCTCCGGCACCAAGGCGTGGATCACGCACGCCCAGGTGGCCGACTTCTACAACGTCTTCTGCCGCACCGGCGGGCCCGGCCCGAAGGGCATCTCCTGCCTGGTCGCCGACGCGGGCACCGCCGGCATCGCGCCGCAGGCCGCCGAGCGGACCATGGGGCTGCGGTCCTCGCCGGTGGCGCAGATCGCGTTCGAGGAGGCGCGGGTGCCGGCCGACCGGCTGGTCGGCGGCGAGGGGGCGGGCTTCACCATCGCGATGTCCGCGCTGGACTCGGGTCGACTGGGCATCGCCGCCTGCGCGGTCGGGCTGGCCCAGGCCGCGCTCGACTACGCGGTCGGCTACGCCCGGGAGCGACAGCAGTTCGGCCGGTCCATCATCGACTTCCAGGGCCTCGGCTTCCTGCTCGCCGACGCGGCCACCCAGATCTCCGCCGCCCGCGCGCTGACCCTGGCGGCGGCCCGGCTGCGCGACGCCGGGCGTCCGTACTCGATCGAGGCGGCGAAGGCGAAGCTCTTCGCCACCGACATGGCGATGCGGGTGACCACCGACGCCGTGCAGGTGCTCGGCGGCGCCGGCTACGTGGCCGACCACCCGGTCGAGCGGTACATGCGCGAGGCGAAGGTGCTGCAGATCGTGGAGGGCACCAACCAGATCCAGCGGTTGGTGATCTCCCGGGCGCTCGCCAAGAGCTGAGCCGGCGGCCCAGCGCGGCGTTCGTCGTCGCCGTCGCGCCGATTTCCCGGTAGGTTGCTCGCCGTGGAGGAGATCGACCGCGCCATCGTCGCCGCGCTGACCGCTGACGGCCGTCTGTCGTACACCGACCTGGCCGAGAAGGTGGGGCTGTCGGTGTCCGCCGTGCACCAGCGGGTGCGCCGGCTGGAGCAGCGCGGGGTGCTCAAGGGGTACGCCGCCCGGGTGTCGTTCGAGGCGCTGGACCTGCCGTTGACCGCGTTCGTGGCGATCCGCCCGTTCGACCCGTCGCAGCCGGACGACGCGCCGGAGCGGCTGGCCCACCTGCCGGAGATCGACTCGTGCTATTCGGTGGCGGGGGAGGACTTCTACCTGCTGCTGGTGCGGGTGGCCAGCCCGGCGGACCTGGAGCGGGTGCTGCAGGAGATCCGCACCTCGGCGAACGTGACGACCCGGACGACTGTGGTGCTGTCCACGCCGTACGAGAACCGCCCGCCGAAGATCAGTGCCGGGGCACCGAGTCGGTCGCGGTCCCGGGCGCCGGAGGAGCCGGCTGGTTCCACCGCAGGATGACCTGCCGGCCGTGCTCGTGACCCAGGGCGCTGACCGTGGCGGTGTCCAGGCGCAGCCGTCCGCCGGCGGACGGGGGCAGCCCGATCCAGCGGGCGCCGAGCACCCGCAGGCTGTGCGCGTGGCCGACCAGTGCCACGGTGCCCCGGTCGAGCAGCGGGGTGACGCGGGCCAGTACCCGGTCGAGCCGGTCACCCACCTGGGCGGGTGACTCCCCGCCGGGGCAGCCGTCGGTCCAGATGTTCCAGTGCGGGTCGTCGTCGTGGATGTCGACGGTGGTGCGGCCCTCGTATTCGCCGTAGTTCCACTCGCTGAGGTCCTCGTCGACGTGGTCGACGGTGAGCCCGGCCAGCTGCGCGGTGCGCAGCGCCCGGGAGCGGGGACTGGCCAGGACGGTGACGAAGCGCCGGCCGGCCAGGAACGCGGCGAGGGTGCGGGCCTGTCGCTCGCCGTCGGGGGTCAGCTCCAGATCGGTGTACGAGGTGTGCCGCAGGCTGGCGCTCCAGGTGGTCTCGCCGTGCCGGATCAGCAGGAGCTCTCCCATGCGGCCAGTTAACCATCGCGCCGGGGCGGCCAGTGCCGCCCTCTCTCAACCTATCTTCCTAGGATGCCTTACAGGGTGTGCCGACCGGCACCACCGGTTTCGGCACCGGGAAACCGGGCAACCGAGCCTCGACAACCGCCAGACCGAGGAGGCGCGATGAGCTTCACCGAGAAGGCAAAGAACAAGGTTGAGCAGATGGCCGGCGCCGCGAGGGAGCGCGTCGGCGATATGACCGACAACGAGTCGATGCGTGGTGCGGGCGCGAGCCAGCAGGGTGACGCGCGCGCCAAGCAGGCCGGGCAGAACACGAAGGATGCCGGCAGCAAGATCAAGGACGCTTTCAACAAGTGACCTGAGCGGTCGTCGGGTCCCCGGGCAGGTGCTGCCCGGGGACCCGACGCGTGTGGGCCGTTAGGGTCGGCGGCGTGACTGTGCTCCGTTCCCTGGTGTTGTTCGTGCTGGCCGCCCTGGCCGAGATCGGTGGCGCGTGGCTGGTCTGGCAGGGTTGGCGGGAGCAGCGCGGCCTGTGGTGGATCGCCGCCGGCGTGGTCGCGTTGGGCTGTTACGGCTTCGTGGCCACGTTCCAGCCGGACGCCAACTTCGGCCGCATCCTGGCCGCGTACGGCGGGGTGTTCGTGGCGGGTTCGTTGGGCTGGGCGATGGTGGTGGACGGTTTCCGCCCGGACCGCTGGGACCTGACCGGCGCGGCCCTGTGCCTGCTCGGCGTCGCGGTCATCATGTACGCCCCGCGTGGGGGTTCCGCCTGACCCGCGCGCGGGTGACCTCGCGGGCGGTGTGTCCCTGGAAGGCGACATACCTCAGAGTCATATTCATACCTCTGAGGTATGTCGCTTACCGGAGCGGCACCGCCCAAGCGGGCCTGAGACGTGCCCCCACGAGCCCTCGTGGGGCGCATGCGGGGGACAGTGAGGTGCTTTCGCGTCTGCGATGATCTGCGGCGTGATCCGAGCTGGGCTTCGCCCGTTTCTTGGCGTCGTGGTCGTGGCGGCCGTCCTCGGCAGTGCCGGATGTGAAGCGTCCCGGGTGCCGCCCGCGGACCAGCCGGTCTTCGTCGGCTCGGCCGCCTCGTCGAGCCCATCCACGCCGTCCGTCGCCTCGTCGGCCGGTGTCCCGTCTGCGCCGGCGGTTGCCTCGGTGCCGGGCGCGACGCCGACCGGGACCAGGGCGCTGGTGGTGGACCACGGGCCGCGGACCGGTAACAAGGTCGCGTTGACCTTCGACGCGGACATGACCGACGCGATGTTGGGCAACCTGCGTGCCGGTCGGGTGAAGTCGTACGCCAACCTGCGCATCCTCGACCTGCTGGAACGGGAGCGGGTCCCGGCCACGTTCTTCCTGACCGGCAAGTGGGTGCAGCGGTATCCGGACGTGACGCGGCGGATCGCGGGTAATCCGCGCTTCGAGTTGGCCAACCACACGTACGGGCACGCGGCGTTCACCGGTCACTGCTACGACCTGCCCACGAAGCCGGTGAACGAGTTGCGCGGCGACGTGGCGAAGACGTTCGAGGTGATCGAACCGTACGGGGGTCGGCAGACCCGGTACTTCCGTTTTCCGGGGCTCTGTCACGACGCGGCGGCGCTGGACGCGCTGGCTCCGCTCGGCGTGACGGTCGTCGACGGGGACGTGGTCAGCGGCGATCCGTTCGCGACCGCGTGGAAGCCGTTGGTGCGGGCGGTGGTGGACCACGCCCGCCCCGGGTCGGTGGTGATCATGCATGTGACCGAGGCGAACGCGGCGATGACCGATGAGGCGTTGCCGCACATCCTGGCCGGGCTGGCCGAGCGGGGGCTGGTGCCGGCCCCGCTGTCCGAGGTGCTGGCCGCCGGGTGAGTCGGCGGCCAGCACCTACGGTGCGTCAGTCGTCGCGGTGGTCGTTCCACCACTGCTGGCCGCCCTCGGGCAGGGTGTCGATCGGGTCGTAGTAGGCGTAGCGCTTGTTGAGCGCCTCCAGGTCGGCGGACTCGATGGAGGTGCGGTAGTTCTTGGTCCAGTAGGAGATGCCGCGCTCACGGTCGTAGTCGGTGAGCATGTGCACCCAGCGCTTGCCGACGAAGGGCACGTCGCAGACGATCCGTGGGGTGGCGTAGCCGGGCAGGTAGCCCATGATGTCGTGCTGGAGCTGCTGGGCGTGCCAGACCGGGACGCGCCAGTGTTCGGCGTTGGGGATCATGTCGCACATGTAGAAGTAGTACGGCAGGATCCCGGCTTCGCCCTGCAGGGCGAAGCAGAGGTCGAGCAGTTCCGGGGTGGTGGCGTTGACGCCGCGCATGAGGACGCCCTGGTTGCGGACGTCGCGGACGCCGACGTCGAGGGCGGTCTGGGCGGCCTTGGCGACCAGTGGGGTGAGCGACTGGGCGTGGTTGACGTGGGTGTGGATGGCGAGGTTGACGCCGCGGCGGGCGGCGGTGCGGGCGACGCGCTCCAGGCCCTCGACGACGTCGGGCTGCAGCCAGTGCTGGGGCAGGCCCATGAGGGCCTTGGTGGCGAGCCGGATGTCGCGGACCGTCTCCAGTTCCAGCAGGCGCATGAGGTACGACTCGAGGTTGCGCCACGGGACGTTGGCCACGTCGCCGCCGGAGACGACTACGTCGCGTACGCCGGGGTGGGCCTTGAGGTAGGCGATGTGGGCGTCGTAGCGGTCGACGGGCTTGAGGGTGAGTTTGAGCTTGTCGACGGCGGGGGTGGAGTTGCCGACCAGGTCCATGCGGGTGCAGTGGCCGCAGTACTGGGGGCAGGTGGAGAGCAGCTCGGCGAGGACCTTGGTGGGGTAGCGGTGGGTGAGACCTTCGGCGACCCACATGTCGTGCTCGTGCAGGCTGTCGCGGCTGGCGTAGGGGTGTGAGGGCCAGTCGGTGCGTCGGTCGGAGGCGACCGGGATCATGTAGCGGCGGATGGGGTCGGCGAGCAGCGCCTCGGTGGTCAGCGGCGCGAACGGCACCATCGTGTTGATCATTTGTGGCGGCACCAGCATGGACATGGTGGCCAGGGCCTTCTGGTCGGCCTCGAGGTCGGTGTAGAAGCTGTCGTCGACGAGGTCGCCGAAGACGGCGCGGAGCTGCTTGATGTTCTTGACGCAGTTGACGCGTTGCCACTGGGCGGATTCCCACTGGTCGCGGGTGACGGTGCGCCAGCCGGGGAAGCGGGTCCAGTCGGGTTCGACCAGGGGGCGGCGGTGGTATTCGTACGGCTGCCCGGCGGTCGGTACGGCGACCGGGGCGTGACGGGGTTGCGGGATGGTCTGGGTCACGGCCCCTCCTCGGTGGATCATCGAAGCTCGAAGGCTACTGGAAAATATTCGGTACAGAAACTAGTCTGCCGTAAGTTTTCCCGCTACGCGAGCCTTGACCGGGGCTTCGAGCGGCCGGACAGGGGAGGTCGGCGTGACGTCACCGGTGGGACTGCACCGCGTCGTGGAACCGGCGGGGGTGCTGCCGCAGGCGGCCTGGCGGCTGGACGCGTCCGCGGCGATCGCGCCGAACGAGGTGCGGATCCGGGTGGAGCGGCTGAACCTGGACGCGGCGAGTTTCCGGCAGCTGTCGGAGAAGCACGGCGGCGACGGGGCTGCCGTGCGCGCCGAGGTGCTGGAGATCATTTCCGCACGGGGGAAGATGCAGAACCCGGTGACCGGCTCCGGCGGGATGCTGATCGGCACTGTCGAGGAGGCCGGTCGGCGGTCCCCGCTGGGGCTCAAGGCGGGTGAGCGGGTCGCCACGCTGGTGTCGTTGACGTTGACGCCCCTGGTGATCACCGACGGGTTGGCGCGCTGGGACGGCCGCAGCGAGCAGGTGCCGTGTGACGGGTGGGCGATCCTGTTCGCGCGGTCCATCGCGGCGGTGCTGCCCGACGACGAGGATCCGCAGTTGTCCCTGGCCGTGCTGGACGTGTGCGGGGCGCCCGCGCTGACCGCCCGGGTGGTGTCGCGCTACGGCGAGGAGCGTCGGCGTAGCGGTGATCCGACGCCGGTGCGGGTCGCGGTGATCGGTGGGGCCGGCAAGAGCGGGTCGCTGTCTCTGGCGGCTGCGCGACGTGCGGGCGCCGCGCGTACCGTCGGGGTGGTTCCGGTGGCGGCGGAGCGGGACGCGCTGACGGACGCCGGGCTGGCGTCGGTGGTGGCGTTGGCCGACGCGCGCGACCCGGTGGGGTTGTCCATGGCGGTGACCACCGCGCTGGGCGCTCCGGCGGACGTGACTGTGGTGTGCGTGGACGTGCCGGGCTGTGAGCACGGGGCGGTGCTTTCCACCGCGGACGGCGGCACGGTGATCTTCTTCTCGATGGCGACGAGCTTCTCCGCGGCCGCGTTGGGCGCGGAGGGGTTGGCGGCGGACGTGACGATGTTGGTGGGCAACGGGTACGTGCCGGGGCACGCGGAGTTGGCGTTGGGGCTGTTGCGCGCCGAGCCGGGGGTGCGTCGGCTGTTCGCGGCGCGGATCGCGGCAGACTGAGGTCATGACGAACCCCTCGACGTTGTACCGCGGCGGCGTGCTGCACTGCCCCGCCGACCCGAGCGCGACCGCGCTGTTGGTGTCCGGTGGGCGGATTGCCTGGTTGGGCACCGACGGTGACGCGCCGCCGGCCGACCGGGTGGTGGACCTGGACGGGGCGCTGGTGACGCCGGCGTTCGTGGACGCGCACGTGCACGCCACCGACACCGGGTTGGCGCTGTCCGGGCTGGAGTTGTCCGGGGTGCGCTCGGCGGGGCAGTTGCTCGACGCGGTGGCCGGGTTTGCGGCGGGGTTGCCGGCGGACGCGGTGGTGCTGGGGCACGGCTGGGACGAGTCCGGCTGGTCGGACGCGACGTTGCCGGACGCGGCGGCGTTGGACCGGGCGGCCGGTGGCCGGCGGGTGTACCTGTCGCAGGCGTCGATCCATTCGGCGTTGGTGTCGTCGGCGTTGCTGGCGGCGTGTCCGCAGGCGGCGCAGGCGGCCGGGTACGACGCGTCGGGCTGGTTGCGGCGCGACGCCCACCATGTGGTGCGGGCGGCGGCGCAGGGGTCGGTGACGCGGGCGCAGCGGGTCGCCGCGCAGCGGGTGGCGCTCGCGCACGCGGCGTCGTTGGGCATCGCGGCGGTGCACGAGTGCGGCGGTCCGGAGATCTCCGACGAGGAGGACTTCACCGGCCTGCTGGGCATCTCCGGGGCGGGGGTGCCGGAGGTGTACGGGTACTGGGGTGAGCTGGGTGGCGCGGCGCGGGCCCGGGAGTTGGGCGCGGTGGGCGCCGGGGGTGACCTGTTCGCGGACGGGGCGTTGGGGTCGCGCACGGCGCACGTGTCGCAGCCGTACGGCGACGGTGACGGCTGCGGGCACGGGTATCTCAGCGCCGAGCAGGTGCGTGATCACTTGCTGGACTGTGCGGCGCAGGGCCTGCAGGGCGGGTTTCACGCGATCGGGGACGCGGCGATCGGCACGGTGCTCGACGGGTTCGCGGCGGCGGCGACGACGCTGGGTGTGGAGCGGCTGCGCGCGGCCCGGCACCGCATCGAGCACGCGGAGATCATGAACAAGCGGATGATCGCGCGGTTCGTGGAGTACGGGATCGTGGCGAGCATGCAGCCGGCGTTCGACCGGTTGTGGGGTGGGGCGGGCCGGATGTACGAGGCGCGGTTGGGGTTGGACCGGTCGTTGGAGTCGAACCCGATGGGTGCGATGCACTCGGTGGGGGTGGCGTTGGCGTTCGGGTCGGATTCGCCGGTGACGCCGCTGGACCCGTGGGGGTCGGTGCGGGCGGCGGCGGCGCACCACAACCCGGCGCAGCGGATGAGTGTGCGTTCGGCGTTCGCGGCGCACACCCGCGGTGGGTGGCGGGCGGTGCACCTGGACGTCGAGGGTGTGCTGGCGCTGGGTGCGCCGGCGACGTTCGCGGTGTGGTCGACGCCGGCGGGGGTGGAACGGGGTCTGCCGGTGCTGGTGGCCGAGGACCCGGAGGTGCGGGGTCCGGACGATCCGACGCCGCTGCCGGTGTGCCGGCGGCTGGTGCTGCGTGGTGAGGTCATCTATGAGGAAGGGTCGTCGTGACCGGGAAACTTGACCTTGATCCGGTGTTGGTGGCGCGGGCGCGGGAGTTGGCGCGGCGGGCCGGGCAGCCGGTGGTCGACCTGGCCCGCAGCCACACGACGGTGTCGGTGGAGCGGGCGGTGCTGCGGCTGGCCGGGGTGAGCGGCGCCGACCCGGACGGCATTCCGTGGGTGAACCGGCTCGTGGACGCGGTCGCCGCGGACGTGGGATTGGGGCACGGGGTGGCGGTGCCGGTGTTCGACGCCCTCGCTCGCGAGGGGATCACGGATGTGACGTTGCTGGCGCAGAAGGCCGCCGCCGGGTCGGTGCGGTTCGCGCTGCCCAGCGGTCGGTCGGCGACGGCGGCCCGGTCGGCGGCCCGCAAGGCGGTCGGCGCGGGTATCCGGCGGATCGACCGGCGGCGCGCGGAGCGCGAGCGCCTCGTCAAGCGGCACGGGGACCCGAAGCAGCGGCCGTGGATCTACCTGATCGTGGCGACGGGCGACATCTACGAGGACATTCCGCAGGCGCAGGCGGCTGCACGCGCCGGTGCGGACGTCATCGCGGTGATCCGCTCGACGGGGCAGTCGTTGCTGGACTACGTGCCCGAGGGCGCGACCCGGGAGGGCTTCGCCGGCACGTACGCCACGCAGGAGAATTTCCGGTTGATGCGCGCGGCGCTGGACGAGTCGTCGAAGGAGCTGGGCCGCTACGTGCGGCTGACGAACTACGCGTCGGGGTTGTGCATGCCGGAGATGGCGATCCTGGCCGGGTTGGAACGGCTCGACATGATGCTCAACGACTCGATGTACGGGATCCTGTTCCGCGACATCAACCCGGTCCGTACGTTCGTCGACCAGCGGTTCTCCCGGCAGGTGCACGCCCGCGCCGGGATCATCATCAACACCGGTGAGGACAACTACCTGACCACCGCCGACGCGGTCGACGAGGCGCACACGGTGACGGTGTCGCAGCTGCTCAACGAGTTCTTCGCGCACGAGGCGGGCCTGGCGGACTGGCAGTTGGGCCTGGGGCACGCGTTCGAGATCAACCCGGAGGTGCCGGAGTCGTTCCGGTTGGAGTTGGCGCACGCGTTGCTGGCGCGGGAGTTGTTCCCGGACGCGCCGTTGAAGTGGATGCCGCCGACCAAGCACATGACCGGTGACGTGTTCCGGGGCAACCTGCTCGACGGGTTCTTCAACCTGGCGGGCGCGCTGACCGGTCAGGGCATCCTGCTGGTGGGGATGATGACCGAGGCGGTGGTGACGCCGTGGCTGTCGGACCGCGACATCGCCCTGCAGAACGTGCGCTACGTGCTGGGCGCCGCCGGTGGGTTGCACGAGGACTTCGTGCCGGCGGCGGGCGGCTTCATCCGCCGCCGCGCCAACCAGGTCCTCGGTGAGGCTCTCGATCTGCTGGAGCGCATCGGGGAGCAGACGCTGCTCACCGCGATCGCGGAGGGCACGTTCGGCATCATGAAGCGGCCGGCGGACCGCGGCAAGGGTCTGGACGGGGTCGCCGCGCACGAGGCCGACTACTGCAACCCGGCCACCGACATCCTGGAGGCGGCGGCGTCGTGAGCGAGCGCAGCGAGAGAACCGGCCAGCACAGCAGCCACGCGCTCGCGCCGTCGCGAAGCGACGGCGTGAGTAAGCAGATCGTGCGTCCGTACGGGGACACCACCGGCGACGGGATGGTGCAGGTGTCGTTCACCCTGCCGGTGGCCCACGACAAGCGGGCCGAGGGCGCGGCGGTGCAGCTGGCCAACAAGATGGGCATCGACCCGGCGATGGTGGTGCACGCCAAGCCGATGGGTGACGGATTCACGTTCTTCGTCGTGTACGGGCGGGTCAACCACCTCGTCGACGTCGACGCGGTGCAGGTGGTGGAACGGGACTTCCCGCTGCTGTCGGCCAAGGAGGTCAACACCGTCGTCAAGCAGCGGCTGCGCCGCAAGCTGTCGGTGGTCGGGGCGTGCATCGGCACCGACGCGCACACCGTGGGCATCGACGCGATCCTCAACGTCAAGGGCATCGCGGGCGAGAAGGGCCTGGAGTACTACCGGGAGTTGAAGGTCACCAACATGGGCGCGCAGGTCAGCGTGCCGGAGCTGGTGGAGGCCGCCCGGGTGGAGAAGGCCGACGCGGTGCTCGTGTCGCAGGTCGTCACCCAACGCGACGCGCACCTGCACAACACGCGGGAGATGTCGGCGGCGTTCCGGGAGGCCATGCCGGCGGGTAAGCGGCCCCTGTTGATCGTCGGCGGCCCCCGGTTCGACGAGTCGATGACCGACGAGTTGGGCGTGGACCGGATCTTCGGTCGGGGGACCACGCCCGGCGAGGTGGCCAGCTACCTCGTGCACGCCCTGATCACGCAGCGGAAGGCGATGGCATGACCGACACCAGGCTCGGGTTGACGGTGACGCACCGGCGGTACGTGCCGTACGCGCACGCCCACTACGCCGGCAACCTCGTCGACGGGGCGTACGCCCTCGGGTTGTTCGGCGACGTCGCCACGGAGGTGTGTATCCGCACGGACGGCGACGAGGGCCTGTTCGCCGGGTACTCCGACGTGCGGTTCACCGCGCCGATCCGCGCCGGTGACGTGGTGGAGGTGACCGCCCAGGTGTCCCGGGTGGGCAGTCGCAGCCGCACCCTGGAGTTGAGCTGCACGGTGGTGTGTCGGGGTCGCCCGGACCGCTCGGCGTCCGCCGCCGAGGTTCTGGACCCGCCGATCGTCGCGGTCACGGCGACCGGCACCGTGGTCGTACCCGCCGCATCAGTGAGTCGCGAGGAGTGAGCCGGGGTTGCGAGCCCCGCAGTCGCGAACAGGGAAACTCGTGACCCTGGCGGTCTGCGCGGACGTCGGCTCGACGTACACCAAGGCGGCCGTGGTGGACCTGGCCGCCGGTGTCCTCGTCGGCGCGGCGGCCGCGCCCACCACGGTGGGCAGCGACGTGCTGCACGGCCTGGACGCCGCCGTCGCGGCGGCCACCGCCGGGCTCGGGGCGCGGGACGTGCCGTGGTACGTCTGCTCGTCGGCCGGTGGTGGGTTGCGGCTGGCCGTGCTCGGCTACGAGGCGTTGGTGACCGCGCAGGCGGGCCGGCGGGTCGGGTTGTCGGCCGGCGCGCACGTGGTGCACGTGGCGGCCGGTCGGCTCGGCGCCGCCGACCTGACGGCGTTGCGGGCGGCCCGGCCGGACGTGGTGCTGCTCGTGGGCGGCACCGACGGCGGCGACGCCGACACGATCACCCACAACGCCACCCGCCTGGCCCGAGCCCGCTGGCGGGTGCCGGTCGTCCTGGCCGGCAACAGCGACGTCCGTGCGGAGTTGACCGGGCTGTTGGAGACCGCCGGGGTGCCGGTGACCGGTGCGGACAACGTGCTGCCCCGCATCGGGGTGCTCGCCCCGGCGTCGGCGCGCGCGGCGATCCGCGCGGTGTTTCTGCGCCACGTCATCGGCGGCAAACGACTGTCCAGGGGCACCCGGTTCGCGCGGCTGGTGCGGGCGGCCACGCCCGACGCGGTCCTCACCGGCGTGGAGGTGCTCGCCGACACCATCGGTGGGGACCTCGCCGTCGTCGACGTGGGTGGGGCCACCACCGACGTGTACTCGGTCCTCACGCCCGACGAGCGCGCCACCGGGCCGGGCCGGGAGGTCGCGGGCAGTCTGTGGCGGGCCCGCACCGTCGAGGGCGATCTGGGCATGCGGTGGAGCGCCCCCGGCGTGGTGCGCGCCGCCGCCGAGGAGCGGCTGCTCGCCGCCGACGAGGCCGACGACCTGGCCGCCGCCGCCGACCGGCGGGCCGCCGACCCGGCCTTCCTGGCCGCCGACGACGTCGAGCGGGCCGTGGACGCCCGGATCGCCACCCTGGCGGCGACGGTGGCGCTGCGCCGGCACGCCCGGGGCGCCGCCACCGGCGAGCGGGCCGGGCGGGACCTGCGCGACGTGCGGCTGCTGGTGGGCTCCGGTGGGGTGCTGCGGCACGCGCCCGCCGACGCGTCCGGGCAGGTCCTGGCGGCGGTCCTGGCCGATCACGCGGGCGGGTGGGCGCTGCCGCGCGCCGCCCGCGCGGTCGTCGACGTCGACTACGTGCTGGCCGCCGGTGGGTTGCTCGCCGAGGAGCACCGGACGGCCGCGGGGGCGCTGCTGCGCCACCATCTGAGCACGCAGTGAGACACGCCGACCCGACACGCCGTGGCGCAACACACGACAGGCCGGGGGTGGGTTGACAGGAGGCGGGGTGCAGCACGTACCGTCTTTGAGTCCTACCACGGGAAGCGGCTGTTGTTCGCTTCGTCCCTTCGTCCGCTGGCCGAGCGACATTTTCAGCGTCATCGTCGCGGCGGCCAGGTCCAGCGGGCGGGGGTCGGCGGGGCGGCGCGAACCGGTCGCGGTTACCGGTGTACGGGCAGGGTGAGGTGCACGGCCAGTAGACAACGGCCCGGCGGGGGCAGCCAGTCAACCGCCTGGTCGGTCCGAAGGTCGGCGTGCCCCATCCTCGCCGCACCGGCCGGGGAGGGCCTGGGAGCATCGGGGCGCGGCGCAAGCCGCGCCCCGATTTCATACCCCCGCCCCACTCGCGCGCCGATCTGGCAGGTTCGGTCGTCGACATGAGCGGGAACGCCCCTTGCGTCGACGACCGACAGTGCAAGATCGCGGAGCAGGGGTCGGGCGGGCCCCTCATCGTGGGCCGATGCGGCCGGTGGGGGCGACGGCCGGGTAGCCTTCGCCGGGTGATCGAGGTGAAGCAGCGGTGACGACCCTGGACCGCGACGAGAGCCAGGCCCCCACGGTGATCAGCGCGCCGGTCGCCGTGGCTCGGCCACTGCCGCTGCGCGTCGCCGCGCCGATGGCTGTCGCCGCCGGGCTGGCCCTGCTGCTGGCGTTCCCGCCGTACGGGGTGTGGCCCCTCGCGCCGGTCGGCGTGGCGCTGCTGGCCGCCGCCGCCCACCGACGGCGGTTGCGCGCCGGCGCCGGCGTGGGCTTCCTCACCGGAGTGGCGCTGTTCGCGCCGCTGCTGGCCTGGACGAACCTGCACACCGGCTACCTGCCGTGGGTGCTGCTGTCGCTGCTACAGGCGGGCTACCTGGCGCTGCTCGGGGCCGCCACCGCCTGGGTGTCACCACTGGCCGACCGGAGCCGCTGGGCGTTGCCGGCGCTGACCGGGCTGCTGTGGGTGGGGCAGGAGGCGCTGCGCGACCGTACGCCGTTCGGCGGGTTCCCGTGGGGCCGGCTCGCGTTCACCCAGGACGACTCGCCGCTGCTGCGCCTGGCCGCCCTCGGCGGCGCGCCGCTGGTCACCTTCGCGGTGGCGGTCATCGGCGGGCTGCTGGTCACCGCCGGCTGGCACGCCTGGGCCACCCTGCGCCCCACCAGCCGCACCGACCCCGACACGACCGGTGGCCTCGGCGACACCGACGCGACCAGCCGCCCCCGCGACACCAGCGACATCGAACCGGCCACCCGGCCCAGCGGCGCCGGGTCGGCGCGGCGATGGACGCCGGTGGCCGTGCCGGCCGTCGCCGCGGTCGCGCTGGCCGGGGCGGGTCTGCTGGTGCCGCTGGCCGCCGCCGGGTCGGGCGCGCCCGTCACCGTGGCCATCGTGCAGGGCAACGTGCCGCGCCTCGGGCTGGACTTCAACGCCCAACGCCAGGCGGTGCTCAACAACCACGTCGACGCCACCCTGGAACTGGCCGCGCGGGTCGCGGCCGGCGCGGAGCGGCAACCCGACCTGGTGGTGTGGCCGGAGAACTCCAGCGACATCGACCCGCTGCGCAACCCCGCCGCCGGGGCCCGCATCTCCCAGGCCGCCGACACGATCCGCGCGCCCATCCTGGTCGGCGCGGTGCTGCTCGGCCCCGGCCCGGGGCAGGTCCGCAACGCGGGCATCCTGTGGCGGCCCGACACCGGCGCGGACATGGCGCAGCTCTACACCAAACGCCACCCGGTGCCGTTCGCCGAGTACGTGCCGCTGCGCGACATCGCCCGCATGGTCAGCGACAAGGTCGACCTGATCCGCAGCGACTTCGTGCCCGGCAGCACCCCGGGCGTGGTACGCGCCGGCCCGGCCGTGCTCGGCGACGTCATCTGCTTCGAGGTCGCCTACGACGAGGTGGTCCGCGACACCGTCACCGGCGGCGCGCAGCTGCTGGTGGTGCAGACCAACAACGCCACCTTCGACGAGGCGGAGGCCCGCCAGCAGCTGGCCATGGTGCGGCTGCGGGCGGTGGAGCACGGCCGGCCGGCGTTGATGGCCTCCACGGTCGGGGTGTCCGGGTTCGTCGCCCCCGATGGGCGGGTAAGCGACGCCACCGGGTTCAACACCCGGGAGGTCGTGGTGCGGCAGCTACGGCTCGACAGCGGGCGTACCCTCGCCACCCGCCTCGGCTGGTGGCCGGAGCTGGCCCTCGCTGGGCTGGCCGTGGCCGCCCTGGCCGGAGCGGGCGTGCTGCGCCGACGGCAGCGGGTCGTGCCCGGATAGCAACAGCCGGTACGCCGGCGGGAGCGGAGGAACCGTGATCCAGGCGACCGATACGATCCGGCGTCCGGACGAGGTGCCCGGCCTGGGTCGGGTGCTCGTGGTGATCCCCACCTACAACGAGGCCGACAACGTCGCGGCGATCGTGGGGCGGGTCCGCCGGGCCGCCCCCGCCGTGCAGATCCTCGTCGCCGACGACAACAGTCCCGACGGCACCGGCGCGATCGCCGACGCGCTCGCCGACGGCGACCCGCACGTGCAGGTGCTGCACCGCGAGGGCAAGCAGGGCCTCGGCGCCGCCTACCTGGCCGGGTTCGGGTGGGCGCGCGAGCGCGGCTACCAGGCCGTGGTGGAGATGGACGCCGACGGCTCACACGCCCCCGAGGACCTGCCGGCGCTGCTGGACGCCGCCCGCGACGCCGACGTGGTGATCGGGTCACGGTGGACCAGCGGCGCGCAGGTCGTGAACTGGCCGCTGCGGCGGCTGCTGCTGTCGCGCTGCGGCAACCTGTACGCGCGCCTGGCGCTGGGCATGCCGGTGTCGGACGCCACCGGCGGGTACCGGGTGTACCGGATCAGCGCCCTGGACGCCATCGACCTGGAGTCGGTGTGCTCGCAGGGCTACTCGTTCCAGGTGGAGCTGTCGCGGCTCGCCCACCGGGCCGGGGTGCGGATCGTGGAGGTGCCGATCACGTTCGCCGAGCGGGAACGCGGCGACAGCAAGATGAGCCCGCGCATCGTCGCCGAGGCGCTGTGGCGGATCACCCGCTGGGGTGTGCAGGACCGGCGGCAGGCCGTACGCCGGGGCCTGCACGGCACCCCCACGGGTCAGGTGCGGTGGCCGTGAGCGCGGCCGTGTCATGCTGGATGTGCGGTACGTGTCGGTGTGCCGCGGATTGGCGATGAGGTGAGATGCGCCGAGGACTGAGGTTCGTGCCGATCGCCCTGCTGCTGGCGGTGGTGCTGGAGTTGGCGGTGTTCGTCCTGGTGGGGCGGGCGGTGGGGTTCGGCGCGGCGGTGCTGCTGGTGTTCGCCGCGTCGCTGCTGGGGCTGGTGCTGCTGCGCCGGGAGGGAATGCGCGCCTGGCGCGGGTTCCGCACCGCCGCGCAGGCCGGGCAGCCACCGGGGCGGCAGGTGACCGACGGGCTCGTCGGGTTGGCCGGCGCGCTGCTGCTGGCGGCGCCGGGTCTTCTCAGCGGTCTGGTCGGGTTGTTGCTGATGGTGCCGCCGGTGCGTCGCCTGGCCCGCTCCGGGGTGCAACGCACCGCCGAGCGGCGGGTGTCGTCGATGGTCGCCGGTGACCTGTTCGGGCCGCGTACGGTGCGGGTGCGCCAGGGCGCGCCGCAGCCGACGCCGCGTCCGGAGCCGGAGCAGCCGGTGGTCGTCGACGGCGGCCGGGCCATCGAGGGTGAGATCGTCGAGCCGGGCCGCAACTGAGCGCACACATGACGGCGCCCCCGGGGAATCCCCGGGGGCGCCGTGTCGTGCGGGTGCGGCTCAGGCGCGGCCGCGGCGGGTCCGAACCTCCTGGAGGCGTTCGGCGAGGATGTCCTCGAGCTCAGCGATCGAGCGCCGCTCCAGCAGCATGTCCCAGTGGGTACGCGGCGGCTTGGCCTTCTTCTGCTCCGGCTCGCTGCCGTCGACGAGTCGGGCGACGCTGCCGTCGAACTTGCATTCCCAGGTCGTCGGGACCTCGGCGTCGACGGCGAACGGCACCTCGAACTGGTGGCCCTTGGCACAGAGGTACTCGCGGGTCTGACGCGGCGCGAGCTCCGTGTTGCGGTCGGATTCGTAGCTGACCGCGCCCAGGCGGCTTCCGCGCAGCATACGCTCGCCCATGATCGACTTCCCCTCGTTCGTGGTGCTGGTCTTCTGGGTGTAACGGTGCTTTCCCGTCGCCCCATTCCCGCCCGAGGGCGTGAGGCGTCCACGGGTGAGCCGGACCCAAGGGTAGCCGGCTGAGACGGTGACGCCACGGCGGTGGCGTGTCGCGACTGCCACCGGGGATGTTAACCGCCCGGACAAGGTCAAGGTTGCGCCGGCTGCGCACCCCGATCGGAAGCGCCCGCACCGCCGGGGGCGGCGGCGCCCAGGCGAGCCAGCGCCAACGCCAGGTCGCTGACCTGGTCGCCGAGCTGCGCCACCCGCCGCTGCGCCACGTCACGGTCGGCCTCGGCGGCGTCGAGCCGTACCGTCAGGGCGGTCAGCCGGCCCTCGGCGGTGGCGGCGGCCTGCCGCGCGGCGGTCAGGTCGGCGGTGAGGGCGTCGCGCTGCGCGGCCGTGGCGGTCAACTCCGCGCGCAGCCGGGCGGCCAGCTCGGCGGCCTCCTGCCGGGCGTCGTCGGCTTCGGCGGCGGCGACCTGGGCGCGGTCGCGGGCCCGGTCGGCCTGTTCCCGGGCCCGGGCCGCGTCGGCGGCCTCGGCGCGGGTCCGCGCGGCGTCGGCGCGGGCCTGGTCGATCTGGCGGCGTACGTCCTGCACCTCGGCCTGCCATCGTCCGGCCCGCTCGGTCGCCTCGGCGGCTGCCCGGCTGGCCCGCTCGGCGTCAGCCCGCGCCGCGTCCCGCTCGACGGTCAGGTCGGCCGCGCGCTGCCGCTCGGTGTCGCGCTGCGCCCGCAGGTCACGCACCTCGTTGCGGGCCTGGTCCCGGTCCCGTTCGGCCTGGGCGCGCAGGGCCTCGGCGGCGCTGACGTCGTGCCGCGCCTGATCGCGGGCGGCCTCGGCGTGCTGCGCCCGTTCGTCGGCCGCGGTGGCGCGGCACGACGTCAGCGCCGCCGCGTCGTCGCGGAAGGCCTCGACCCGGACGTACTCGGTCGGGTCGTCCAGGCTGCGGGACCACTCGAACCA
>NZ_JBEXIA010000055.1:0-29689 GCF_040608335.1 Micromonospora sp. NPDC005194
GCGTTGCTGACCTTGCGGATCACCCGCATCGCGGTCTGGGTGTACGAGGCGAGCTCGACCGTCTCCGGCTCGTCCGGAGCGGTTCCCGGACGGCCCACCGCTCGTGCCGGCCTCGTCAGAAGCGGGACCACTTCTGGTTGGCCGCGCCGAGGCAGTCCCACAGGTGCAGCTTGCCGCCGTTGTTGGGGTTGGCGTCCCGCACGTCCACGCACTTGTTGGCGCTCAGATTGACCAGGTCGCCCGCGCCGTTGAGCGTGAAGCGCTGGGCCGGATTGCCGTTGCAGCTGACCAGGTTGACCTCGGTGCCGTTGGCGGTGCCGGCCCAGGCCGGGTCCATGCACTTGCCCATCGCCCGCACGGTGCCGTCGGAGGCGAACGTCCACGCCTGCGCCGCAGTCGTGTTGCAGTCCCAGATCTGCAGCTTGGCGCCGTCGACCGGGTTGGCGCTCGGGATGTCGATGCAGCGCCCGCTCTGCGCTCCCCGGATCCGGGTGGTGCCGGGCGCCGGGTCGCCGCCGCCGGAGGTGTAGCTCGACACCCGGACGTAGTCGACAAGCATCTGCTGCGGGAACTGGGTGGAGCCGTCCGGGTAGCCGGGCCAGTTACCGCCGACCGCCACGTTGAGGATCATGAAGAACGGGTGGTCGAACACCCACCGGTTGCCGCCGAGTCGGGCGGGGTCGACCCGGTGGTACTGCACCCCGTCCAGGTACCAGGTGATCGCACCCGGCTCCCAGTCCACCCGGTAGTCGTGGAAGCCGTCGGCGAGCGGGCTGCCGAGGGTCCGGCTGCCGGTGATGCCGCCGCTACCGGAGTAGCCAGGCCCGTGCACCGTGCCGTAGACGGTGTTCGGCTCCCGGCCGATGTTCTCCATGACGTCGATCTCGCCGGCGTCGGGCCACCCGCCGCCGGTGCCGAGCATCCAGAACGCCGGCCAGATGCCCTGGCCGCGCGGGATCTTGATGCGGGCCTCGAAGCGGCCGTACGTCTGGGTGAAGGTCGCCGCGGTCAGCAGCCGGGCCGAGGTGTACTCGCAGCGACCGTAGTGGCACTGGTAGTTGGCCGGGTTCTCCCGGCGGGCGGTGATGACGAGGTTGCCCTGGCCGTCGTGCACCGCGTTGCTGGTGCTGTTGGTGTAGTACTGCCGCTCGTTGTTGCCCCAGCCGCCGCCGCCGATGTCGAAGCGCCACTTGTTCTGGTCGACGGGCGTGCCGGCCGGGGCGTTGAACTCGTCCTGCCAGGTGAGCGGGCCGATGGCGGCCTCGGCCCGGTCGGACTGTCCCGGGAGGGTGAGGGAGGCGAGGGTGGTGACGAGGGCGACCGCCGCGAGGACGAGGGGACGCAGGCGGGATGGGGGGCGGGCTGTGAACACGGGAGGCTCCTCAGCGAGGTGGGTGGCGGAGGCGGCGCGTCGGAGAGTCTCGGAGAGCGCTCTCTAAAGCGAAGCATGTCGATATGAGGAATTTCTGTCAAGAGTGTTTCCAATGCGACGACGGTCCGTTACCGCCTGATCGCACCCCTCGATAGCGGTCGAATCGACCCTTCCTATTGCCGTGGAGCGTCCACGCGGGACAGGATGACGAGGTCCGCAGGAAACCTCCCCGTAACCTGCGTGCTGCTGGTCTCTGTCACAAGGAAGTGGGAGTCAGTCATGAGCGACGCGTCGACGGCGCTGGGTGTGCGCCTCTACCCGGACCTGGTCGAGCGGGGTGGCCTCGCCCCCGCGCTCATCGAGACCGCTGCCCACCACCAGCTCGACGTCGGGCGGGTGACCGCCCCCGAGCAGGGGCGCGCCCGGTTCACCTGCGCCGAGCTGCACTCCGATCAGGGTGTGGTCTGCATCGGGCTGGGTTCGCAGGCCCGATACTTCATGATCGACCTCCGGTCCGCGGGCGAGGTTCTCGCGCGCGGTGACTGCATGGACCTCGTCCAGGTCGTCCAGGTGGCCGCGGCCTGGCGGGCCGGGCTGACGCTCGCCGAACTGACCGCCCGCTTCGCGTTCATGGAGGAGATCAAGCACCGCCCGGCGTCGGTGCCGCAGGCCGTCTAGCCCGCGGGCGCGTCAGCAGCGCAGGCGGGGAGGCAGCGGCGGCTCGGCGCCGACCTCCCGGTCGAGGTAGGACGCCTCGACGAAGGCGAGGAAGCGTTGCGCGTCGGAGGCGTTGGAGGCCAGGCCGAACGAGACCCGGACCGCGCCGCCGGTCGGCAGCCGCAGCGCGCCGAGGTACTCATCGATCGTGTCGACCCGCGCGAGCAGCCCTCGCCGCAACGAGGTCCCGCTGATCTCGAACGCGCCCTCACCGGCTCCCGGGTTGCAGAAGCAGCCGGTCCGCAGCGAGAAGCCGGCCGCGGCGGACTCCCGCGCGACAAGTCGCTCGTCCACCGGGGACCCGTCCGGGCGCAGGACGTTGAACGTCACGGTGCCGCCCCGACCCACGCCCGTCGTCGGCCCGTACACCCGCACCAACGGTTCGCCGGTGCGGTGCCGCAGCGCGGACAGGCGGCCCAGCAGCCACTCGGTGAGCAGCCCGACCCGGGTGTGCACGAGGTCCACGCCGATCGAGTCGAGCCACCGCAGCCCGAACTCGACATCCGGGATGCTCAGGAAGTTGAGCGTGCCGTCCTCGAACGCCGACTCGTCGTCCATCGAGCGGTGCCAGTCGCCCTGCACGCTGACCGCGCGGATGGTGCCGCCGGCGAACCACGGCCGGCGCAGCCGGGCCAGCGCGTCGCGGCGGGCCAGCAGCGCGCCGACGCCGGTCGGGTAGCCGAAGAGCTTGTACCAGCTCAGGCAGACGAAGTCGGGTCGGACGGCACGCAGATCCAGCCGGTTCGTCGCGGCGAACGCGGCGGCGTCCAGCAACACGTCGTAGCCGTGCCGGTGGGCCAGCTCGACCCAGTCCAACGGATGCTGCACGCCGGAGAAGTTGCTCTGCGCCGGGTACGCGAACAGTCCACGGCGACCGGACCGCCCCCGCCGCCCGGCGTCGAGCACCGTGACCAGGTCGGACTCGGCGACCCGCAGCTCCGGCCCGCTCAGCGGCACGTACCGCACCGGCGCGTCGGCCGCCCGGGCGTACTCCCGGATGCCGTTGACCGAGTTGTGGTTGTCCCAGGTCAGCGCGAACGGCGCGGCCGGGCCGAAGTCGTACGCCTCGCCGACCAGTCGACAGGCGCCGCTGGCGTTCGGGGTGAAGATCACCGCGTACTCGGCCGGGTCGGCGTGGAAGAAGTCGAGCACCGCCCGCCGGGTCGACTCCACCAGCGACCCGGCCGCCACGCTGGTGGGGCTCTCCGAGTGCGGATTGCCGTAGAGGCTCGCCAGCAGCCGGTCGTGGTGCGCCCGCACCTGAGCCTGCGCGGTCACCCCGGCGCCGGCGTAGTCGAGGTAGACCTGGCCGTGCCGGTCGAGGTGCTGGTACTCGGTGGCGCGCAGCTCGTCGATCCGGGCGGTGTCGGCGTACCCGGGCAGCGCCGCAGGTGAGGGGAAAGGGGCGTGCTCAGGACGCACGGCGGGCCTCCCGGCGCTCCAGGACCGCCCACGCGGCGGCGAGGAAGAGCAGCACGAACCCGCCGAGCACCAGCCAGTCGAGGAAGATCGGCCGGGAGAAGCTGTCGCCGTACGTCTGCAACAGCGGCGGGCCGAGCGGCGAGCCGCCGTCGCGCCACAGCCGCTCCACCCCGGCGGTGTGCCCCAGCCCCTCGAACGCCCACCGGTTCGACATCGCGTAGCTGAGCCACCGGCCGCCGGTCGCCATGGCCGGCACCGGCAGGATCGCCCCGACGAACAGCACCTGCGGGAAGCACAGCATCGGCAGCATGAGCGTCGCCTGGGCCGCGTCGGAGACGGCCGCCGAGCAGAGCAGGCCGAGCGCGAGCGCGGCCGCCGAGGAGAGCAGCAGGGTCGCGTACAGGGCCGCGAAGTCGCCGCCGTCGACCGGGGGCAGCCGGTCCATGCCCCGCAGCACCCCGAGCAGGGCCAGATCCACCAGGGCGAGCAGCGGCAGCAGCACCGCGACCTTCGCCAGCAGGTACGGGAGCAGCCGGACACCGGCAAGCCGCTCCCGACGCAGGATCGGCAACTCCGTGCAGATCTGGAGCAGCCCGTAGGTCAACCCGAAGAAGAAGCCGCCGAACGCGATCCAGAACAGGATCATCACGGTGACGGTCGGGCGGGGGTTCGCCGAGTCGAAGGCACCGGGGCGAAACAGCAGCGCGAACATGCCGAGCACCATGAGGGGCGAGCCGAGCAGGATCGCCAGCGTCAGCCGGTTGCGGGCGACGATCTCCGCGTTGCGCGCGGTGAGGAGCATCCACTGACGCAACCGGCCGACCCGCCGTGCGGCACTCCCGCCCGGGTGGTCGGTCCCGCCCGGGTGCTCCGTGGTGCCCGGATCGCTCCCAGCGCGGGGCGGGCCGGCCGGGCCCGGGTCGACCGTGTCGGCGGCCCGGTCGGCGTCGCGGTACGCGGCGAAGCGCTCGGGCCACCCGGCCGGGTCGGACTCCTCGTCAAGCCGCAGGTGCACCTCCGCCAAGGACCGCAGGCCGAAGAACTCCCGGGCGGCGGCGGGCGTGCCGGCGTAGGCCAACCGGCCCTGGCGGGTCAGCACGACGACCCGGTCGCAACGGTCCACGTCGGTGATCTGGTGGGTGGTGAGCACGACAGTGGTCCCGGCGTCGGCGAGGGTACGCAGCACCCGGAGCAGTTCCACGGCGATCGCCGGGTCCAGCCCGGAGGTGGGCTCGTCGAGGACAAACACGCCGGGTCGGGTCAGCAGCTCGACGGCGATGCTGGCGCGCTTGCGCTCACCGCCGCTGAGGCGGCCCACCGGCACGTCGGCCCGCTCGGTGAGCCGCAGGTCGGCGAGCACCGCGGCGACCCGACCCGACGCCTCGGCCGGGCCGGTCCCGGAGGGCAGGCGCAGCCGGGCCGCGTAGTGCAGGGTGCGGGCCAGCGGTAGCTCGCGGTGGATGATGTCGTCCTGCGGGACGAAGCCGACCGCGCCCGGCGCGGCGCTGCCGTCGTACGCCACGGTGCCCGCAGCCGGTCGGCGGACGCCGGCCAGCGTCTCCAGCAGGGTGGTCTTGCCGGCGCCGCTGACCCCGATGATCGCGACCAGCTCGCCCGGCGCGACGGTCAGGGAGATGTCGTCCAGGATGCGCTGTCCACCTCGGACACTCTGGCCCAGGCCGTCGGCCACGATGGCGACGCCGGTACGCGGTGGTGCGGCGGTCTGCTCGGTCGTCATGTCGAGGGTGCCCGATCCGGTCGGTGACGTGGTACGCCTGACATCGTGCCTCGCCGATGCTACGTCGCGCCCCGGGCGCCGCCGGGGCCTCGATCACGACGTGCGACTGTTGCCGGGCGACCAACGCGAGGTTGGACGCCACCGGAAAGGACCGGCACGTGAACCTGCCCGATGACCTGCTCGCCCTGCTGCGCGCGCCGAGCACCTGCTACCTGACGACGCTGATGCCGGACGGCTCGCCGCAGCTCACCCAGACGTGGGTGGACACCGACGGCACGCACATCCTGATCAACACGGTGGAGACGCACCAGAAGACGCGCAACGCCCGCCGGGACCCCCGGGTCGCCGTGGCGATCTCCGACCCGGACAAGCCGGGCCGCTACCACGAGGTCCGGGGCCGGGTGGTCGACCTGAGCACCGAGGGCGCAGCCGAGCACATCGAGCGGCTGGCGCAGCGCTACCTCGATGGGCCGTACCCGTGGTTCGGCGGCCGCGACCAGGTCCGGATCATCCTGACCATCGAGGCCGACCGGGTCCGCTCGATGGGCTGACCGGCCCGCCGGCCGCCCGACATCGCGACAGCATGAACGACCTGGCCGGGGGAAGACCGACACTCCACCACCGGAAGGGGAGTCGGGATGAGAGCCGTCGTCTACGCGGACGTCCGGACCGTCGCGGTGCGGGAGGTGCCCGACGCGACGCTGGAGGCGCAGACCGACGCGCTCGTGCGGATCACCTCCACCGCGCTGTGCGGCACCGACCTGCACATGTACGACGGGCGCACCGGCGCCGACCCCGGGCTGGTGCTCGGTCACGAACCGCTGGGCGTGGTGCAGGAGGTCGGCTCGGCGGTGCAGACCGTGCGTCCGGGCACCCGCGTGGTGATCCCCACCCACCTGTTCTGCGGCACCTGCGTGATGTGCGCCCGCGGGCTCTCGGCAGCCTGCCTGCGGGCCCGGGCCGAGGGGCCGGGCGCCGCGTACGGCTACGCCGGGATGGGCCCGTACCGGGGCGCCCAGGCCGACCTGCTGCGCGTGCCGTGGGCCGACGCGAACTGCGTGCCCGTGCCGGGGGAGCCGGGTGACGCGCACGAGGACGACTTCGTGCTGCTCGCCGACGCGTTCGTCACCGGTTGGCACGCCGCGGCCACCCTCGCCGGAGTCCAGGCCGGCGACACCGTGGCCGTGCTGCTGCGCGACCTGGTCGTCGCGGGTCGTGCCCGGCCCGGGGTGATCGTGACCCACCACGGCACCCTCGCGGACGCGCCGGAGCTGTACCGCAGCTTCGACCGTCGGGAGAACGGGGTGATCAAGGCGGTGCTGCGCCCGAGCTGACCGGCCGGCGGATCGTGCCGTTTGGCCTGATCCGCACGTAAGGGACGTTCAGCCTCCCTGGTGGTGCGCGTGACGAGATCACCGTCGTCGATCCGCCCCGCCGTGGGAGGCGTGGGTCACACCGCCGGCCGAGGGTGGTCGTCGCCCCCTGGGGGCGGTGCCGGCGGCGCCGCGCGATCACGATCGCTCGATGGCGGCGTACTCGCGGGTAGGTCGCGCTTCGTCCGGCCGACGGGGATCGTGCCTGGTGGCGGGCCTGGTGGCAGCGACCGGAGGCGATCATCCTGCGGTACCGCATTTGACAACGTTGCCACCGGCAGGCCATGGTGCCACGAGGGGCTGCGGGGGCGGCTGTGACGGGCGAACACTCTGCTACGTCTATATTGCCGGATTGTTACATTTTCAACAGGCCCTCGCCTTGCGGATGGGCTGTTCGCCGCAATACGTTGCCGTCAACAACAAAACCGAGTGAAGGTTCAACCTTCCGGAGGCAACGATGACGTTGGCGAGGTGGTACGAGCGATGAACGACGTGCCCACCCTCCTTGAGATGCGCTCCATCACCAAGGAGTTCCCCGGAGTCAAGGCCCTCTCCGACGTCAACCTGGTGGTTCGCGCCGGCGAGATCCATGCCATCTGCGGCGAGAACGGTGCGGGCAAGTCCACGCTGATGAAGGTCCTCAGCGGGGTCTACCCGTACGGAAGCTACGACGGCCAGATCATCTACCAGGGGTCGGAGAGCAGGTTCTCCGACATCCGGGCCAGTGAGAACGCCGGAATCGTGATCATCCACCAGGAGCTCGCGCTCATCCCGGGCATGTCGATCGCCGAGAACATCTTCCTCGGCAACGAGCCGCGCAAGCACGGCGCGATCGACTGGAAGGCCGCCAACCGGATGGCGCTGGACCTGATGGCCCGGGTCGGCCTCCAGGAGGACCCGGACACCCTGATCAAGGACATCGGTGTCGGCAAGCAGCAGCTCGTGGAGATCGCCAAGGCGTTCGCCAAGGACGTGAAGCTGCTCATCCTGGACGAGCCGACGGCGGCGCTGAACGAGGCGGACTCCAAGCACCTGCTGGACCTGCTGCGGGGGTTCCGCTCGCGCGGCATCACCTCGATCATGATCTCGCACAAGCTGAACGAGATCGAGGCGATCGCCGACCAGATCACCATCCTGCGCGACGGCCGGACCGTGGAGACCCTCGACGTCAAGGCGGACGGGGTCGACGAGGACCGGATCGTGCGGGGCATGGTCGGCCGCGAGCTGGCCAGCCGGTTCCCGGACCACACCCCGAACATCGGCGAGGTCTTCTTCGAGGTCCGCAACTGGAACGTCCGGCACCCGATCTCCGCCGAGCGCCAGGTCTGCAAGGACGAGAGCTTCGTGGTGCGCCGCGGCGAGATCGTCGGCTTCGCCGGCCTGATGGGCGCGGGCCGCACGGAACTCGCGATGAGTGTGTTCGGCCGCTCCTACGGGGTGTACGAGTCGGGCACGATCATCAAGGACGGCAAGGAGATCGTCCTGAAGTCGGTCGCGGACGCGATCGACAACGGGCTCGCGTACGTCAGCGAGGACCGCAAGGCGATCGGCCTCAACCTGCTCGACGACATCAAGTCGTCGACGGTGGCCGCCAAGCTGTCCAAGATCTCCCACCGCGGCGTCCTGAACGAGGTCGAGGAGTACCAGGCGGCCGAGGCGTACCGCAAGGAGTTGCGGACCAAGGCCCCGACTGTCGACGAGAGCGTCTCCAAGCTCTCCGGCGGCAACCAGCAGAAGGTCGTCCTGGCGAAGTGGATGTTCACCGACCCGGACCTGCTGATCCTCGACGAGCCGACGCGCGGTATCGACGTGGGCGCCAAGTACGAGATCTACGGCATCATCCAGCGGCTCGCCGACCAGGGGAAGGGCGTCGTCGTCATCTCCTCGGAGCTGCCTGAGCTGATCGGGCTCTGCGACCGCATCTACACCGTGTTCGAAGGCGCCATCACGGGCGAGATCGCCCGGGCGGACGCCACCCCGGAAAACCTCATGAAGCAGATGACCTCGACGAAGAAGATGGCCACACGATGAGCCGATTGAAGGACCTTCAGAAGAACCTGTTCGGAGGTACCACCTCCAACGCGCGCCAGTTCGGGATGATCTTCACCCTGGTGGCGATCGTCGTCCTGTTCCAGATCCTGACCGACGGCCTCACCCTGCGGTCGGACAACCTGATCGCGCTGTTCCAGCAGAACTCGTACATTCTGATCCTGGCCATCGGCATGCTCATGGTGATCGTGGCCGGGCACATCGACCTCTCGGTCGGCTCCGTCGCCGCCTTCGCGGGCATCCTGGTCGCCAAGTCGATGGCCGAGTGGAACCTGCCCTGGCCTGCCGCCATCCTGTTCGGTCTCGTGATCGGCGCGGCGATCGGCGCCTGGCAGGGCTTCTGGGTGGCCTACATCGGGGTGCCGGCGTTCATCGTCACCCTGGCCGGCATGCTGCTGTTTCGCGGCGGCAACCAGTTCATCGGTAACGCGCAGAGCATTCCGGTGCCGGAGGGCTTCCGGGAGATCGGCGCCGGCTTCCTGCCGGAGTTCGGCCCGGACACCGGCTACAACAACGCGACGCTGCTACTGGGTCTGGCCGCGGCGGTGGCCGTGGTGTGGCGGGAACTGCAGGCCCGCAAGACCCGTCGGGCGATGGACGCCGACCCGGCGCCGATGTGGATCTCGATCCTGCGGATGGCCATCATGGTCGGGGTCATCGCCTTCGCGTCGCTGCGCTTCGCCAGCGGTCGGGTCGGCACCAGCTTCCCGATCTCCGGCATCATCCTGCTGGTCCTGGTGATCGCGTACTCCTTCTACACCCGCAACACGGCCGGTGGCCGGCACATCTACGCGGTGGGCGGCAACTCCCGGGCCGCCGAGCTGTCCGGCGTGAAGCTCAAGCGGGTCAACTTCTTCGTCATGATGAACATGTCCGTCCTGGCCGCGCTGGCCGGCATGATCTTCGTGGCCCGTTCGGCGGCCTCCGGTCCGCAGGACGGCAACGGCTGGGAGCTGGACGCCATCGCCGCGGTCTTCATCGGTGGCGCGGCCGTCTCCGGTGGTATCGGCACCATCAGCGGCTCGATCGTCGGTGGTCTCGTCATGGCCGTGCTCAACAACGGCCTCCAGCTGATGGGCGTCGGCACCGACCGCGTCCAGATCATCAAGGGTCTGGTCCTGCTGCTGGCCGTCGCGATCGACGTCTACAACAAGAGCCAGGGGCGCTTCTCCATCATCGGGAGCCTGATGCGACCGTTCCGTCGCGACGACTCCGCCCCACCCGCCTCACCGCCGGACGCGGAGCGCGAGCCCGCCAAGGCAGCGGTGTCCGGCTGACGGCCACCGACCTCTCCACCCGTCTCACATCTAGAAAGGCAAGTCCTCACCATGCGTAAATTCTTCGGCACGTCGGTGGTCGCGGTAAGCGCCGCCGCCATGCTGGCCCTGGCCGGTTGCGGCTCCGGCCGCGACGGCGACTCCAACAGCAAGGGCGGCGACGCCAAGGGCTTCGCGGCGAACTCGCTGATCGGTGTCGCCCTGCCGGCCAAGACCTCCGAGAACTGGGTTCTCGCCGGTGACCTGTTCACCAACGGTCTCAAGGAGGCCGGTTTCCAGGGTGACGTGCAGTATGCTGGCGCGTCGACCACGGTCGCCGACCAGCAGGCCCAGATCACCGCCATGGTGACCAAGGGCGCGAAGGTCATCGTCATCGGCGCGACCGACGCCGCGCAGCTGTCGACCCAGGTCGCCGCGGCCCACCAGGCCGGCGTGAAGGTCATCGCGTACGACCGTCTGATCAAGAACACGCCGGACCTCGACTACTACGTCGCGTTCGACAACTTCAAGGTCGGCCAGCTCCAGGGCCAGGCCCTGCTGGACGGCATGAAGGCCAAGAAGCCGAACGGCCCGTACAACATCGAGCTGTTCTCCGGCTCGCCGGACGACAACAACGCCGGTGTCTTCTTCGACGGCGCGATGAGCGTGCTCAAGCCGGAGATCGACAAGGGCACCGTCGTCGTCGCCTCGGGTCAGAAGGACGTCAAGCAGACCGCCATCCAGGGCTGGAAGGCCGAGGGTGCGCAGGCCCGCATGGACCAGCTGCTGACCTCCACCTACGGTGGCAAGACGCTGGACGGCGTCCTGTCCCCGAACGACACGCTGGCCCGCGCCATCCTGACCTCGGTCAAGGGTGCCGGCAAGCCGATCCCGGTCGTCACCGGCCAGGACTCCGAGGTCGAGTCGGTCAAGTCGATCGTCGCTGGCGAGCAGTACATGACGATCAACAAGGACACCCGCAACCTGGTGAAGGAGACCATCAACATGGTCAAGGCTCTCCAGGCTGGCAACGCCCCGCAGGTGAACGACACCAAGTCCTACAACAACGGCAGCAAGGTCGTGGACACGTTCCTGCTCCCGCCGGTCGCCGTCACCAAGGCGAACGCGGCCGAGGCGTACGCGAACGACCCGAAGCTCGCGCCGCTCACCAAGTAATCACCGCACGGTAGGTAGTAACGCCGATGGGTCCCGGGTCTCCTCTACCGGGACCCATCGTCGTCCCTGCACCCCCACACCAACCTGCACCGACCCGGAAGGAGGTCTGACCGTGGCGACACCAGTACGGTCCAGGCCAGCCGGCGTCGGCCGCAACACCGAATCCCCGCTGCCCTCGGTCCCCGGCGCGAGCCAGGAGGAGATCCGGCGGCAGAACCTCGGCGCCGTGCTGCGCTACGTGCACCTGCACGGGCCGACGTCGCGGGCCGAGCTGACCAGCCGCCTCGGCCTCA
Source organism: Micromonospora sp. NPDC005194 (assembly GCF_040608335.1). Lineage (NCBI taxonomy): Bacteria > Bacillati > Actinomycetota > Actinomycetes > Micromonosporales > Micromonosporaceae > Micromonospora > Micromonospora sp. NPDC005194. The sequence goes on from NZ_JBEXIA010000055.1 coordinate 11,397, forward strand.
ACCGCAGCACCATCGGCGCGCTCGCCGCCGACCTGACCGCCAGCGGCCTCGTCACCGAGGAGGCGCCGACCACCGCCCGGCGGGCCGGCCGTCCCTCCCTGGTGGTCAGCCCCCGCTCCGACCGGGTCTACGCGCACGCGCTCAGCATCGACGCCGACCGGCTGCGCGCGGCGCGGGTCGGCCTCGGCGGTCGCATCCTCGACCGGCGCGAGGTCGCCCGTCCCGGTGGCATGTCGGCGGTCGACACCGTCGGCCCGCTGGCCGATCTCGTTCGCGACATGGAACGCGGCGTCGCCTCCGACGCGCTGCTGGTCGGGGGAGCGGTCGCCGTCACCGACACCACCCGCGACCCGGACGGCAGGCTCCGGATCGTCGGCGTCGACGAGGGCCTCAGCGTGGCGCTGGAGGCCGAACTCACCGCCGGCCCGGGGTTCGTGGCCGGCGACCTCGCCGACATCGCGGGCCTGGCGGAGCACATCCGGGGCGTGGCCCCCGGCATCGACGACCTCATCTACCTGCACGGCGACCTGGGCATCAGCGCCGGCATCGTCGTCGGCGGCCGGTTGATGATCGGCCACCGGGGTCACAGCGGCAAGGTCGGCCACATGGTCGTCAACCCGAATGGCCTGCCGTGCGGCTGCGGCTCTCGTGGCTGCTGGGAGACCGAGATCGGTGAAGCCGCGCTGCTGCGCCACGCCGGCCGCGACCCGGACGACCGCGCCGCCGTGACCGAGGTGCTGCGCGCGGCGGCGGACGGCGATCCGGCCGCCCGCCGGGCCGTCGAGCAGGTCGCCGACTGGCTCGGCTTCGGCGTGGCCAACCTGGTGAACGTGGTCAATCCCGACGCCGTGGTGTTCGGTGGCTCGCTGCGCGACATCTTCATCGCCGGCGCGGACACGGTGCGGCGACGGCTGGACGCCATGCCGCTGCCGGCCTCCCGCGAGCACCTGCGGCTGCGCGCGGCGGCGCTCGGCCGCGACGCCGTCCTGATCGGCGCCGCCGAGTTGGCCTTCGACAAGCTGTTGGCCGATCCGCTCAACGTTGGCGTCGCCGGTCAGTCGGGTTCCGCCGGCCCGGTCTAGGCGATCTGCCGTACCACGCTGGTCCCGTTGCCCGGCCGGGACTCCCAGGCCCAGGACTCGTGCAGCTCCAGGCCGACCTCGCCGGCCACCACATCCGCCAGGGCGGCGAACCGCCGGCCGTCCAACGAGATCGTCACGCCCACCGAATCTAGTCGGCCCGATGTCGAGGCGTACGCGCCCCCGGTGGTCGGGCCACCGGGGGCGCGGTCGATCATCCGGCGGGACGCAGCACCCGCCCAGGGCCGGCTGCGTTGTCGGCGGCAGCCTGGGTGCGCTGAGCCCCGGTGACGCAGACGTCGTCGCCGATGAACGCTTCGCGCCAGACGTAGCCGGCGACGCAGGTGTGCGGGCCGTACGGGCCGCTGACCCACCGGCTCGCCGCGACCGCGTTGTCCGCGAGCACCTGGGAGCGGGTCGCGCCGGTGACGCAGACGTAGTCGGACTGGTCGGCGTCGCGCCAGACGTATCCGCTGACGCAGGTGTTCGGGCCGGACACCAGCCGGGCCGGGTTGCGCCGGGAGGCGGCGGCTGCGTTGTCGGCGGCGGCCTGGCTGCGCTGAGCCCCGGTGACACAGACGTCGTCCCCGGCGTACGCCTCGCGCCAGACGTAGCCGGCGACGCAGGTGTGCGGGCCGTACGGGCCGTTCACCCAGCGGCTGGCCGTGGCGGCGTTGTCCGCCCACACCTGGCTGCGGGTGGCGCCGGTGACGCAGACCAGGTCGCCGGCGCGGGCCTCGCGCCAGACGTAGCCCTGGAGGCAGCGGTTGACCACGTCGGTGGTCACGGTCACCGAGGCGGCGTCGCCGGAGAGCCAGTTCACGCCGATCTGCACGCCGTTGGCGTTGAGTGACTGGGCCGGCCCGCCGCCGGGGCCGGTGCGCAGCAGGGTGGGGGTGCCGTCGCGGACCTCGTGCAGCAGCACCGTGTCGGCGGGGATGCCCGCGCTCCAGCCGGTCTTGCGGCGGAACTCGACGGTGTAGTAGTGGAAGAGGTCGGCCGGGTCGAACGGGATCCGGACCAGCTGCGGGCCGCTCGCGGCGGGCACCTCCAGCGGGGCCAGGATAAGGGTGCGGGAGCCGATCCCGTCAGCGGCCATGGTGAACACCCGGTTCTTCGGCAGCCAGCCCAACTCGTCGCGGTGCGGCCCGTTGAGCCCGACCGCGCTGGTGCCGTAGTTCGCGGTGCCGAAGGCGTGGATGTGCATGGCGCTCATCTCGTCCCACGGGTCGTCGTACTCGCCCGGTTGGGACCACGGCGCGTTCTGGTACGTGGTGTCGTTGGAGAAGGAGTGCCCCAGGTTGTAACCGTGCAGCATCTCGTGCGCGGCGAAGCCGACGTTCCAGGCGCCCGGGTCGAGGAGCACCCGGCCGCCGGCCGCGCCGGAATCCACCCAGTCGTTGAGCATGACCGCGATCCGGTTGCCGGCGGGCACCGCGTAACCGGCGGTCGCCGCCGTGTCCACGCAGCGCTGGATCCGGGTCCACCTGTCGATCGACCCGAACTGGGCAAGCGTGTACGGCATCGTGTACCAGCCCCGCACGACCGAGCCGGCCAGCGACACCCGACCACCGGACTGGTCGGCGAGGTAGTCGGCGACCCCGCCGGTGCCGGCCCCGGCGGCGGTGAGGAAGTTGGCGAAGTGCGACGGCGGTTGGGGCTCCGCCGGCTTGTCGCTGAACTTGCACAGCAGCACCGACCATGCGGTCGCGTTGCGGATCGGGCTGGCCGTCGCCGGGGCGGCCGGCACCGCGACCGCGCCCAGCACGGCGCAGGCGAGCGCCACGGCCGACGCGGCGACCCGACGGAGGATTCTGGGCTTCACACGTACGCTCCCATCTCTGCGGCCCGGCCAACCCGGGCCCGGGGTCCACATCGGAGCACCGTGGGTGAGTGAATCGGCACGTTGAGTCGAGTTGGCGACGGGCCGGAATCCGACTTCGCCGAGCGGAGTGATGTCGGTGCGCGCCGCTAAGCTCGGCGGCGTGGTCGTCCACCAACTCGACAGGGCACAGGCCCGGCGGATCGCCGTCCGCGCCCAACTGCTGGCCGCCCCGCGCCCGACCGACCTGCTGGCGGTGGTCCGACAACTGACCCTGGTGCAGATCGACCCGACCGCCGCCGTCGCGCCGAGCGCGGACCTGGTCTGCTGGAGTCGGCTCGGCTCGGCGTACGAGCCGGCGCACCTGCAACAGGCCCTCGAACGGGACCGGACGCTCTTCGAGCACCAGGCGATGGTGCGTCCCATGGACGACCTGGGGCTCTACCTCGCCGCGATGGCGGCCTGGCCCACGCACGAGCGGCCGCGCGCGTGGCTGCGGAGCAACGACTCGTTCCGTCGTGACGTGCTCGACCTGCTCGCGCGCAGCGGGCCGTTGCTCTCCCGCGACATCCCGGACACCTGCGTGGTGCCCTGGCCGTCGTCCGGGTGGACCAACAACCGCAACGTCACCCAGATGTTGGAGTTCCTGGTGCTGCGCGGCGAGGTCGCGGTCGCCGGCCGCCGGGGCCGGCAGCGCCTGTGGGACGTGGCCGAGCGGGTCTACCCGGCCGGCACACCCGTCGTCGGCCTGGAGGAGGCACACCGGCTCCGCAACGAGCGGCGGCTGCGGGCCCTGGGCATCGCGCGGGAGAGGGCGATGGTCGTTCCGGGTGAGCCGGCGGACGTCGGCGCCGCCGGGGAGCCGGCGGTCGTCGAGGGCGTCCCGGGCGTCTGGCGGGTGGATCCGGCCGCGCTCGGGCAGCCCTTCGCCGGGCGTACGGCGGTGTTGTCGCCCTTCGACCGGCTGGTGCACGACCGGGTCCGTCTCGCCGAGCTCTTCGAGTACGAGTACGTGCTGGAGATGTACAAGCCGAAGGCCAGCCGGCAGTGGGGCTACTTCGCGTTGCCGATCCTGCACGGCGACCGGCTGGTCGGGAAGGTCGACGCCACGGCCGACCGTCGGCGCGGCACGTTCACGGTGCACGCCGTCCACGAGGACGTGCCCTTCACCGCGGAGCTGACCCGAGCCGTGCACGACGAGCTGCGCGACCTCGCGTCCTGGCTCAAACTGACCGCCGAGGGCCTGCGCTGACGGGTGATCGCCGAGGCCCCCGTGGCTCCGGCGATCACCTGCCCCCGATTACGCGATCCGGCGGACCCGACGCACGGCGAGGTAGAGCAGGAGCACGGCGAGGGCGACGAAGATGCCCGTCTCGATGCTCTGGAACAACCAGAACCGGTCCGCCGGCTGGTACAGCTCCCAGTTGTACGCGCCCGGTCCGATACCCAGCTCGGCGCCGCAGGCCTGGCCGGTCGGGCCCTTGCCACCCGGCGGGCACTGGATCCGGGTGTTCTCCGCCGCCATCGTCCCGTCCGCGTTGCGGATTCCCACGGCGAGAACCCAGTTGCCCCGGTCTCCCTCCGGAATCCCGGGCCCCTCGATCGGGAAGGTCTGGGTGCGGGCGGGCTGGTAGTGCGGTCGGGCCAGGATCTCCACCGCCGCCCGTACGCCGATGAACCCGGCCAGGGTGATGCCCATGGCGGGCAGCATCCGCTTGAAGATGGTGCCGGCGAAGATGCCGAGCGCCACGGCGAAGAGGGTGTAGCCGATCGGCACGATGCCCTGCAGGTCGAAGACGATCATGCCGAGTCGGCCCTGGTGCGCGGCGTGGGTGAGCGGTTGGACCCACCACGACATGCCCAGTCCGTAGCCGGCCGCGAGGAGCACGACGGCACCGCCGACCAGCCCGAACTTCACCAGCGCCCAGCGGGTGCGGCCGACGCCCTGGGTCCAGACGAACCGGTGCGTACCCTGCTCCACCTCGCGAGCCACCAGCGGCGCGCCCCAGAACAGGCCGACCAGCACCGGCAGGGTGATCAGCAGCACCGCCACCAGGTTCAGACTGTCGTACCGGTCGCTGAAACGGCGCAGGCCCACGTCGCAGGTCTGTGCGGCAGCCTCGCTGAGGGTGGACGGGCGCAGACACTCCGCCAGCCCGAGGTCGGCGAAGGTGTGCCGCATCGACAGGCCGATCGGCACCAGCACGGCGGCGAGCACCAGGAACCCCAGGAGGGTGTAGAACGCCAGCTTGCGGTGTTGCCGCCAGGTCAGCCAGATCATGCCGCCACCCCCCACTCGCTGTGACTGGTCTGCGTGACGCCGTCGGCCAGGTAGGCCAGGACGACGTCCTCCAGGCTGACGTCGCGCACGGTCCAGGCGGGGTCGGTGACCGGGCCGTCGGTGCGCACCAGCAGCGTGGACTGCCGGTCGGTGTGGCTGGCCCGGACCACCTGCGCGACGCCGCCGATCGGACCGCCGTCGTGCCGGGGGCCGACGAGCTGCCGGTGCGTCGCCACCAGGTCATCGACCAAGCCGGTGAGCTGCACCCGGGCGGCGTTGAGCACGATCAGGTAGTCGCAGACGCGCTCCAGGTCGGCCAGCAGGTGTGAGGAGAGCAGAACTGTGGTTCCGGAGTCCGCGACGCTGCCCATCAGCGACTGGAGGAACTCCCGCCGGGCGAGCGGATCGAGGCTGGCCACCGGCTCGTCGAGCAGCAGCAGCCGGGGTTGTTTGGCCAGCGCCAGAGCGAGCGCCACCTGGGCCCGTTGTCCGCCGGAGAGTTTGCCGACCGGCTTGTCGGGCGGTATGCCGAGCTGCGCCAACCGGGTCCGGGCCAGCGCCCCGTCCCACCGCCTGTTCAGCTTGTCGCCGGCGATGACCAGCTCGGCGGCGGTGAAGTCCCGGTACAGCGGGGTGTCCTGGGCGACGAACCCGATGTCGGCCAGCCCTTCCGTGTCGCCGTACGGCGACCTGCCGAACACCCGCACCGCGCCCTCGTCGGGCTTGAGCAGCCCGACGGCCAGGTGCAGCAACGTGCTCTTGCCCGCGCCGTTGGGCCCGACCAGCGCGGCGATCCGCCCGGCCGGAAGGTGCAGCGAACAGTCCCGTAGCGCCCACGTTCTGCCGTACCGCTTGCCCAGCCGGTCGGCCTCCAAGACCATGTCCATCCTCTGTCCTCTCGTAGCGCCGCGTGCTCGCTGCGCTCGCCCGCTCACGCGGGCTCCTTCTGTGGGGTGTCGTCGGCGAGGGTGGCGCGCAGTGTGGTCTCCACCAGGGCGACGACGTCCTCGGCCGTGAGGCCGGCGGCCTGCGCCCGGTGCAGCCACGCCACGAGGTCGTCGCGCAGCTCGGCCTGGTTGGGCAGGGACGCGCCGGCCAGGGTGCGCTGGACGAACGTGCCCACCCCTGGTCGGCCCCCGACCAGACCCTCGATCTCCAACTCCCGGTACGCCTTCAGCACCGTGTTCGGGTTGATCGCCAGCGACTGGGCGACGTCCCGGACCTTCGGCAGCTGGTCGCCGGGTGCGAGCAGACCGACGCGCAGCGCCTGCTTCACCTGCTGCACGAGCTGCATGTAGGTGTTCACCTTCGACCGGCTGTCCAGCACGAACTCGATCACTCGTGATGATCCTTCCTGTTGTCCTACGACAGTAGGACTAATAGACAGCTTGGTGGGACGCCCGCCCTCTGTCAAGCGGCTCCGCCGCCCTGGCACCCCCGGGCCAGCGATTGGCACCGACGGGTCAGCCACCCGGGAAGGGAACCGGCACGCGATCCGTGCGGAGGGGGAGGTGCTCGATGGTCACCAACGAACTCACGACGACGAGGGCGACGCCGTTGCAGGTCGCTCGCGCCCGGGGCCGGGTACGCGGGCGGTTGATTCTGCTCGGCCCGGCGTTCGTCGCCGCCGTCGCGTACGTCGACCCGGGCAACTTCGCCACCAACTCGGCTGCCGGCGCCCGCTACGGCTACCTGCTCGTCTGGGTCGTGGTCGTGGCCAACCTGATGGCCATGCTGGTGCAGACCCTCACCGCCAAGCTGGGCCTGGCCACCGGCCGCAGCCTGCCCGAGCTGTGCCGCGAGCGCCTGCCCCGCCCGGTGAACCGGATGATGTGGGTGCAGGCCGAACTCGTCGCGATGGCCACCGACCTGGCCGAGGTGATCGGTGGCGCGGTCGCCCTGTACCTGCTCTTCGGCATCCCGCTGCTACCCGGCGGGATCATCATCGGCGCCGCCGCCTTCGTCGTGCTCGCCCTGCGCTCGCGCGGGTTCCGCGCGTTCGAGATCGCCATCGCCGTGCTGCTGGGCGTCATCGTCCTGGCCTTCGCGGCCAACCTGCTCGCCGCCGGCTCCGATCCGGGCTCCGCCGTGGCCGGCCTGGCGCCCCGGCTCCAGGGCACCGACAGCGTGCTGCTGGCCGCCGGGATCCTCGGCGCCACAGTCATGCCGCACGTCATCTACGTGCACTCCGCGCTGACCCGCGACCGCATCCCCGCGACCGACGACGCCGAGCGCCGTACCCTCTTCCGTGGCCAGCGCACCGACGTGCTGCTGGCCCTGACGGCGGCCGGCGCGGTCAACCTCGCCATGCTGCTCATCGCCGCGGCCAGCTTCCGGGGCGGCGGCCCGGTGGGCGCCGACAGCCTGGAGGGGGTGCACGCCGGCCTCGGCCAGAGCATCGGTACCTTCGCCGCGTTCGGGTTCGCGGTCGCCCTGCTGGTCTCCGGGCTCGCCTCCACGAGCGTCGGCACCTACGCCGGCGAGGTGATCATGCAGGGTTTCCTGCGCCGCCGGGTCCCGCTGCTGCTGCGCCGGCTGGTCACCCTGGCACCCGCGCTGGCCGTGCTCGCGATCGGCCTCGACCCCACCCGCGCCCTGGTGTTGTCGCAGGTCATCCTCAGCTTCGGCATCCCGTTCGCGCTGATCCCGGTGGTCGCCTTCACCCGCCGCCGCGACCTCATGGGCAACCTGGTCAACCACCCGCTCACCACCGCCGCCGCGGCGCTGGTGGCCCTCCTGGTCGTCGCGCTCAACGCGTTCCTGCTGTGGCAGGTCGTCGCCGGCTGACCCGGCGGCAACGGACCCGATCCGCCCGCCGGTCGCAGCCTCGTCGGGCCGCGACCGGCGCGGTCAGGTGCGGCGACCCTCGTCGCGCGCGGGGATCTCCTGACGCTGTTCGAGGGCATCCGCCGGGTTGGCCTCCGCCGGGAGCGACGTGACCTCCTCAAGCGTGCCGCCCGGCAGGGCGCCCTGCTCGGCCAGGTCGGCCTCGGACGCCTCCGGGTCGACGTCGCCGGACATCCGATCCGGCGGCCCGACGTCGAACGCGTCCTGCCGCTGCTCGGCGGCGTCCGCCTCCGGCGGAGGAATCGGTTCGCCCTGATCATCCCGGAACGTGCTCATCGAAAGCCTCCTGCCCGACGGGTGTCGACGTGCCGCCGGGCCGCTGCCTACCCGCCGTGGTCGCGCTCACGCCTGGGCCAGCACTCGCGCGGCCACGGCCTCGACCGTGTCGGGATGCTTCGCCACCAGCGCGGCCACGCCGCCCGGGTCGGCGGGAGCGTCGGTGACCGGCAGCCACCCGCCGTCGTGTCCGAGCAGAGAGGCGATCGCGTCGACCGCCTCCGGATGCGCGGCGACCAGGACGCCCACCCGACCCCGTGGCGCGACGACGGCGCGCATGTCGCCCACCTCCTGCGCACCCACTCCCGGCGGCGGCGGGGACGCGACCCACGGCGGCACCCAGGAATCCAGCTCCGGCAGCGCCTCCGGGAAGGTGCGCCCCGCCTCGCGGATCAGCAGCGGGACCAGCTCCGGCCCCTGGTCCCGCAGTGTCGTGATCAGGGTCGGCAGCCACGGCAGCAGCACCGGGTCGGGTAGCCGGGCGAAGGCGGTGGACATCGTCTCGACGACGAACGGCGCCAGCGCGGGCACCGGCTCCAGCGCGTGCACGAACCCGGCCAGATACTGCGGGAAGGCCGGCACCACCAGCGGGTTGGCCAGCAGCTCGGCACACCGGGCCCGCAGTTCGGCCAGCGGCAGCAGGCCGAGCTGGTGTCGGGCCGCCCAGAGCAGGGCGACCTTCGCCGGCGCCGTCGGGTGCGACTGCCCGACGGCCAGCTCCAACTGAGACCGGTCGCAGCCCAGCGACAGCGCCAGGCCCTCCATGGAGAACAGGAAGCCGAGCATCGCGCCGACCTGCCGGACCCCGGTCTCCTCGGCGGCGATGGCGGTCGGCAGCAGGGTGCAGTAGTGCGCGTACCCGGTGGTCACGAACGCCGCGCACCAGGGCGGAAGGGTCGGCGCGGTGGCCCGGTAGTGGGCCAGCAGGCGCCGGATGCGGCGCAGCACGTCCGGGGCGTCGTCGACGGTGCGCTCGGCGGCGAGCAGGTCCACCGCACGCGCCCCCAACTCGTCGACCAGACGAGGGCTGTCGAGCAGCCGGATGGCGTCCTCGACGGCGGCCAGCGCACCCGCGGCGGTGGCGTCGGGGCCGCGTACCGCCCGCCGCAGTCGCTGCTCCAGGACCTGCTCGACGGTCACGCCCTCGTAGCCCAGCTCGATCAGCGCCCGCTGGTGGCGGCCGAGCGCCAGGTCCCAGCTCTCCTGGACCGAACGGTGCCCGAGCCGACGCTCGCCCATGATCGGGCGGACCGCGGCCGGTGGCAGCAGGTGCCGCAGGATCCACAGCAGGTCCGAGCAGCGGCCCAGCTCCGGCTGGGCGGCCAGATCGAGCAGCGCCCGCTGCACTGTCCGCTTCTCCAGGGCCAGGCCGAGGGGCTGGAGACGATCGAGCACGTCGCGGGCCAGCGGCGGGAGGGCGTCGTAGCCGACCTGACCGATCCGGTCGCCGCCCAGCAGGATCTCGCAGAGCCGCCGGACGTCGCGCCGGCCGGGCACCACGTCCTTCTCGATGCAGGTGACCGCCGCGTCGGCGAAGTCGTACGGGGTGGGCCGGGCCCGGTTGCGCAGGCCGGCCAGCAGTACCGAGGTCTCGAAGACGGCGATCGCGTCGGCGGTGCTGGCCAGGTACCCGTTGCGCCGGGCCAGCCGGACGATGTCCACGCACCAGCCGCGCAGCTCCGCCTCGTCCAGGCCGTCCAGGTCAGGCGCCGCGGCGAGGAAACCGGTGAGCCGGTCGCTGACCGGCCCGGCGGGGGAGGGCGCCGTCGGGGTCCGGCCCCGCCGCCCCCGGCTGGTTCCGGTGCGCTGGCCGTCCAGCCGGTACGGGGACAGCCCGTGCCGGCCCACCGCCTTCGTCCAGGTCGCCGCCGCGATCGACACCGAGCCCGGCGCCAGCCCGAACTGGGCCTCGATCGCCGAATGGCTGGACGGGATCAGGCCGTACCGCCAGCGGGTGTCGGTGCGCGGGGTGATCTCGAAGTCGTCCGCGGTGGAGCCCAGCCCGAACTGCTCGACCCGGCTGGCGGCGTGGAACGCGCCGCAGACGTAGAGGCAGTCGGCCGGATCGACGCCGGAGGTGGCGAGGTGCTGACGCATCCGCGTCCACATGTACCGCTCGCGATCCTCGTCGCGGTCCAGCCGATCCTCCCCGGCCGGGCGCAGCCGCCGGAACAGGCTGCCGATCAGCACCATCACCTGCCGGTAGGTGTCGTGGTCGGCGTCGGCCAGCGGGCGTTCCACGTACTGGTCCCACCACTCCGACCAGTGCCGCACCTTGCCGTGGTGCAGCAGGTACGCCTCCAGCTCCGCGAACCGGGGCCGCAGGTCGCCGATCTCCACCCCGACGGCGTCGCCGTGCAGCCCGGACTCCTCTCCGGTGGCGGCCGGCCCGGCCGCGCCGCCCCCGTCGGTCGCCCCGGCCGCGCCGCTCCCGCCGGTCGGCTGATCGCGCGGCGACCACTGAAAGACGTGGTCGGTGGAGCGGTCCACCAGCACCAGCTCCACGCCGGGGGTCTCCAGCACGTACGCGATGGCCTGGTACTCCGCCGACGCCTCGGTGACCGGCGCGACGACGCTGAGCGGCCCCCAGTCGGCGGGAAAGCCGGACAGCTCCGACGCGAACGCCTGCACCGCGACGGGCAGACGGCAGTTGCGCAGCTCCCCGAGCAGCGGTTGGAGATCTTCGCACAGCTCCAGGTAGATGACCCGGGGCTGCTTGGCCCGCAGCCGGCGCACCATGGCCAGCGCGGAGGCCGGTGAGTGGTGGCAGACCGGGAAGATCTCCAGTCGCTCGCCGAGCGCCCGGTCGACGTCGTCGACCATGCCGGCGAGGATCGCGCCGAGCGCGTCGGCGGAGCCCGCGAACGCGGCCGCCGCGTCGCTGAGCTGCTCGCGGAGCGCGCCGAACGGGCCGGCGACGGTGGACGCGGTCACGACAGGGACGCGATCGCCTGACGACCGCCGTCGAGGAAGCCCGCCCACCCGTCGTCGTCCTTGCGGGCCCGGGGCTCCACCACCCCGTGCAGGTACTTGTTGAGGATCGCCAGGTCCTCCGGGCTGCGCCGGGCCAGCGACCCGACCAGCGAGCCGGCGAGCGTCGCCGCGCGCAGCGTACGGTCGCCGAAGAACTGGCTGTGCAGGATGGCGTCCTCCAGCACACCGATCTGCTCGGCGGTGGACAGCGCCGACTCCAACTTCTCGTCGTCGCTGGTCGCGGCGGCGGCGCCGGCGCGCAGGTCGGCGAAGCTCTGCAACAGGATGTCCAGGAGGGTCGGCGGGACGTCCAACTCGATGCGGTGCCGGCGCAGCAGCTCCTCGGTGCGGAACCGGACGATCTCCGCCTCGCTGCGCTTGTTGGTCACCACCGGAATCCGCACGAAGTTGAACCGCCGCTTGAGCGCCGAGGAGAGGTCGTTGACGCCCCGGTCCCGGCTGTTGGCGGTCGCGATGATCGAGAAACCGGGTTGGGCGAAGACGATGTTGTCCTGGTCCAGCTCGGGGATGGCGACGTACTTCTCGGACAGGATCGAGATCAGGGCGTCCTGCACGTCGCTGGTGGAGCGGGTCAGCTCCTCGAAACGCCCGACCACGCCACGCTCCATCGCCGTCATGATCGGTGAGGGGATCATCGACTCGCGGGACTGGCCCTTGGCGATCACCATGGAGACGTTCCACGAGTACTTGATGTGGTCCTCCGTCGTGCCCGCGGTGCCCTGCACGACCAGGGTCGAGTTGCGGCAGATCGCGGCGGCCAGCAGCTCGGCCAGCCAGCTCTTGCCGGTGCCGGGATCGCCGATCAGCAGCAGACCCCGGTCCGAGGCGAGGGTGACGATGGCCCGTTCGACGAAACTGCGGTCGCCGAACCACTTCTGCGGGATCTCCCGGGACAGGCCGTCGGCCCGCTCCGAGCCGAGGACGAACAGCCGGACCATGCGCGGGCTCAGGCGCCACGAGAACGGCTTCGGGCCGGTGTCGACCGACTCCAGGAAATCCAGCTCGTCGGCGTACGTGACCTCGGCGGGGGCGCGCAGCATCTCGGACATGAGGGGTTGCTCTCCTAGGTGAGGAAGTTCTTCAGCTCGACGACGAGCTTGCGGATGTGACCGGAGATGACCGGGGTGCCCTGGTCCTTGAAGCGCTGCCGGAACCAGGGGTTGACGCTCTGCTGCCCGGAGCTGCTGACCGAGCCGACCGGAATGACCTTGACGCCGGAACGGTGTACGGCCTGGAGCCCGTCGAAGACCGCCTGGTGGTTGGCCTCGTAGAAGTCGGAGATCCACACCAGCACCGTGTTCTTCGGCTCGGCGATCTTGGGCCGGGCCAGCGTCAGCGCCGCCGTGCCGTCGGTGCCGCCGCCCAACTGGGTACGCAGCAGCACCTCGAACGGGTCGTGCACCCACGGGGTGAGGTCCAGTGCCCGGGTGTCGTACGCGACGAGGTGCACGTCGACCCTCGGCAGCCCGGCGAAGATCGAGGCGAGGATCGTGCAGTTGACCATCGCGTCGACCATCGAGCCGGACTGGTCGACGACGACGATGAGCCGGGACGGCGTGGTACGCCGCGCGGTGTGCCGGTAGTAGAGCCGGTCGACGTAGAGCCGCTCGTCGTCCGGGCTCCAGTTGGTCAGGTTCTGCCAGATCGTGCGGTCGAGGTCCAGGTTGCGGAACACCCGCTTGGGCGGCACCGACCGGTCCAGGGCGCCGACACTGGTCTGTTGCACCTGCGTCCGGAGCACCTCGGCGACCTCGTCGACGAAGCGCCGGATCAGTGCCTTCGCGTTGGCCAGCGCCACCCCGGACAGGTTGGCCTTGTCGCGCAGCAACTGCTCGATCAGCGACATGCTCGGGGTCAGCTGGCTGGCCAGCGCGGGGTCGGCGAGCACCTCCCGCAGGTGCATCCGCCGGACCAGGTCACCCTCCAGGCCGGCGAGGGTGCCGCCCAGCCCGCCGCCCTGACGGCGCAGCTCGCCGGGCTCGCAGCCGAGGGCCTGCTCGAACCAGCCGGCGTCGGACTGCCAGCGGGCCAGTTGGGTGGCGCTGACCGGACCGGAGCCGGTGGCGAACACGTTCAGCAGCACCTTCGACACCAGCGCCGCCCGGCGCACCTCGGCCGCACCCGGCCGGTAGGCCGAGCCGTCGCCCTCCGACCCGACCGGCCCGGTGCCCTCCGGCGCTGCGGCGTCCGGGTCGGCGGCGTGCGGCTCGGCGGTGTCTGGCTCGGCGGCGTGCGGCTGGTCGTCGTGCGGCTGGGCTTCGGCGGAGGTGAGCAGGCCGCGCAGCTCTGCCGCGAGTGCCGGGAAGCGCTGCACGATGGTGTCCACCGAGACCGACGGGTCCAGCAGGGCGGCGGGCAGCCCGAGGTCGTCGACCACGGCCACGCTCGCCGACTCCAGGCCGGGCTGCTCGTCGCGGTCGAAGAGGCGGGACAGCAGCCGCCAGTAGAGGACCTGACGGCGGTTGGCGTCGGCGAACCCGCCGGTGGGGATCGGCGCGGTCATCGGCGCAGCAACCGTCCCGCGCGCTCGCGCAGCACGGCCACGGCGTCGCCCGCCCGGGCCTCCTCCTTGGCGACCTTCGGATCGGTGACGCCGCACGCCCAGTCGCCGTTGTGTGCCTGCACCGTCCGCCGCTTCACAGTCGCCCGGACCGCCAACGGCTGGAGCAGCCAGCGGCCGTCGTCCCAGCGTAGGAGGCCCAGGCAGGCCGACGCGGCGGCGACCAGGTCGCCGGTCAGCGGGCCGGCGGCCGGCAGCCGGTCGACGGCCAGCACGACCCGTTCGCCGTCCACCTCGATGCCGAGCGTGCCGTCCTCGTCGCGGATCGCGGCGCCCTCGACGAGCACCGGCTCGGCGATGCCCGTCGGGTGCCGGTCGAGGGGGTCGGTCGCGGCCGTGCTCGCGGCCGGCAACAGCACCCGGGCGGTGGCGAACGGGTCGGCGGGCTCGTCGAGCTGGACCCGGTCATCGACCCAGCCCAGGTCGCCACCGCGCAGCGGCAGATCGGTCACGACCAGCGCCCGCCGCTCGGCCAGCGCGGTGAGCAGCAGCGGGTGTGCCGACAGCAGCCGCCAGATCGCCGGCCCGACGATCGTGTCGACCTTCGCGGCGGCGACCGCCGTGCGGACCAGCAGCGCCGGCCCGCCGTCCGCCGGCTCAAGGACGGCGTGCAGCTGGACCTGCACGGCGGTGTCGTGACTGTGCACGTCCACACCGAGCGGCAACAGCCGCCCGGAGACCGCCGGCGCCTCACCGGTCGGCGGTGCGCCCTCGGTGAGCAGGACGCCACGGGCCCACAGGTCGGCCCAGCGGCGGGCCGGCACCTGCGCCATGGTGGCGACCGGAACGCAGGCCCGCAGCTCCGCGGCGAGCCCGTCGAGCAGCACCGCGATCCGGCGCAGCTCCGGCACGGCCAGGCTGGCCTCGACCACCCCGGCGGCGGCGGAGAGCAGCTCGTGGTCGACGCCACGCCAGCCGGTGACCGCCACCTCGTGCCACCAGGCCCGCGCTCCGGCGAGCGCGGGCGGCGCCTCGCAGGGCCCGGTGGTCGGCGTCGTCCACGGCGACCGGGTGCGGCCCAACGCCTCGTCGAGCTGCCCGAGCAGGGCGTCGTGTGCCGCGCCGAGCAGCGCCGAGCGCGCCCCGGCGAGCGCGGCGAGGTGCTCCGGGGTAACCGATCCGGCGGTGACCGCGTCGACCGCGGCGGTCACCGGGCCACCCAGTGGGGTGCCGGCCAGCGCGTCGGCGAGCGCGGCGAGCGCCGCGGCGCCCCGTTCGCCGATCCGACCGAAGCCGTCGGCGAGGGCGTCGTCGAAGCCGGCGACCACGTCGAGCGCGTCGCTCAACCCGGCCGGGACCGCATGCAGGCGCGCGACCTGGGCGCCGCGCATCAGCGGCCGGACCCGGTGGCCGGGAACCAGTGCAGCTCGGGCAGCGCGACAGTGCTGACGGGCAGCTCCAGGTAGGAGAGGTGGCGCAGGAAGCGACTGAACACCACCGCCGCCGAGGCGGGCTCGGGCTGGCCGTCGAGCCGGGACAGCAGCTCGCTGCCGTCGGCCAGCCCGTCGCCGACGTCGACCCGCAGGTAGCGGGCCACCCGGTCGACGCCGTACTGGAGGACGGCCTCGTCGGCGAGCGCGTGCAGGTGCTTGCACGGGATGCCGCGCAGGCCGCCGCAGGGCCGGTTGTTGTTGGTGCTGCACTGGTAGGCGTGGGTGCCGGCGGCGACCGACGAGACGTAGACCCGCTCGACGTCCGACCCGCTGGAGACCACGCCCTGCAACCGGCCGTCAGCCAGCTCGACGAAGGGCACCTTGGCCAGCTTGCGGGGGCGGGCGGGCGGCACCACCGCCACCACGCTGCGCCGCCGCCAGTCGGCTCCGTCGGCGTTCGTCACGTCACGGCCTCCCACTTCGAGAAGAATCCAGGGTGGTGCGCACGCCGGCCGGTGCCGGTGCCGCTACGACGACACGATCATGGACTACGGGTACGACAGATCCGGTGGCGGCGCCGGTCCCCGCGAACCGTTCGGCGCAGCCAGCGCGGCGTTCGGCTCGCGGCCGTGCCGGGCCGGGTCCGGCCCACCCGTCTGATAGCCGAGCATCGATGGATCCGTTCGGATGTGGTAGCCGTTTTCGGCGGGCGGCGTGCCACGACGGTCCCGAACGACCCGCGAGGAGAGGGATCAACCATGCGATGGAACGCACGACGGGCCGCCGCCGGGGCCTTCGGGCTCGCCCTGGGTGCCGTACTGGCGTTGGCCCAGGTCGCACCCGCCCAGGCCGAGTCGAACGGCGGGGTACGCGTGATGCCGCTCGGCGACTCGATCACCGACGGGTTCAACGTGCCCGGTGGGTACCGGATCAACCTGTGGCAGCGGCTGGCCGGCGGCGGTTACACCGTCGACTTCGTCGGCTCGCAGTTCAACGGGCCGGCCAGCCTCGGTGACCACGACCACGAGGGCCACTCGGGCTGGCGCATCGACCAGCTCGACGCCAACATCGTCGGCTGGCTGCAGGCCACCGCCCCGCAGACGGTCCTGCTGCACATCGGCACCAACGACGTGAACCAGAACTACAACCTGGCCAACGCGCCAGCCCGGCTCTCCGCGCTGATCGACAAGATCAGGGCGACGGCGCCGGAGGTCGAGCTCTTCGTCGCCACCATCATCCCGGAGTCCGACCCGAATCTTCAGGCCCGGGTGCAGACGTACAACGCGGCGATCCCCGGGATCGTGGCGCAGAAGGGCAGCCGGGTGCACCTGGTCGACATGCACGCGGCCCTGAGCACCGCCGATCTCGCCGACGGGGTCCACCCCAACGCCGGCGGGTACGACAAGATGGCCGCCCGGTGGTACGACGCGCTGCGATCGGTGCCGGGCAGCCTCGTCCCGCCGAGCGGACCGCCGGTCGGCACCCCGGTCGGTCTGCTCAACCCGAACTCGGGGCGCTGCCTGGACGTCTCCGGCGCCAGCACCACCGCCGGCGCCCCGGTCATCATCTGGGACTGCCACGGCGCCGCCAACCAGCGCTGGACCCGCACCGCCGCCGGGGAGCTGCGGGTCTACGGCGACCGCTGCCTGGACGTGCAGGGCGGCGCGAGCGCCGACGGCACCAGGGTGCAGATCTGGACCTGCAACGGCGGTGCCGCCCAGCGGTTCACCTTCCGCTCCGACGGGGCGATCGTGCTGACCAGCGTCGGCAAGTGCGTCGATGTGGCATCGGCCGGCACCGCCAACGGGACCGCCGTCCAGCTCTGGACCTGCAACGGCAGCGGCGCGCAGCGCTGGTCCACGAGGTAGCGGGTCCGACGCCGGTCCACCTCGTGTCCCGGTGGACCGGCGTCCGCCCCCTGCGAGCCCCCCGGTTGGCGGCGCGGATGTCGTCGGGTCCGCGCGGATGGTCGCCGCCGCTGGTCACGATCGGCCAGGATGGGCGGGACGGCCGGACAACGGCCGCGGCGAGGAGGCGGGCGATGCGGGTACGCGGCTGGGTGACCAGGGGGCGGCACGTCCGCGCGGCGGCGACGCTGGCGGCTCTCGTCACCGGCGCGGTGCCGCTGGCCGCGGTGCAGTCGCCGGGCCCGGCGGCCGCCGGCGCGGCGTCGGCGGGGGCGCCCGTGTGCCAGGTCCGCGACGACCGGCTTACCGAGATTTCCGGGATGGTCGCCACCGACGACGGGTACGTGGTGGTCAACGACGGCGCCGACGACGAGGCCCGCCTCCGGATCTTCTTCCTGGACCGGCGCTGCGCGGTGGCGCGGACGGTCAGCTACCCCTCCCGGCCCCGCGACACCGAGGACCTGGCCCTCGGCCGGGACGGCACCATCTGGGTCGCCGACACCGGTGACAACGACCGCAACCGCGAGACCATCGCGCTGTGGCGGCTCGCGCCGGGGGTGGACCGGCCGGTGCTGTACCGGATGAGGTACCCGGACAATCCGCACGACGCCGAGGCGCTGCTGCTCGACGCGGCCGGCCAGCCGTTGATCATCACGAAGGGCGGCAGCGGCACCGTCGTGGTGTACTCGCCGGCCACCGCGCTGAAGCCGGGGGTCACCACACCGCTGGCCTCGGTCGGCCGGGTGGTCCTTCCGTCCAGCACCACCAGCAACCCGTTCTCGTTCCTCGGGCGGGGCGTCGTCACCGGGGCGGCGAACGCGCCGGACGGCCGCCGGGTGGTGCTGCGGAGCTACGCCGACGCGTTCGAGTACGACGTGGTCGGCGGTGACGTGGTCGGCGCGCTGACCGGTGGCACCCCACGGGTCACGCCGCTGCCCGACGAGCCGCAGGGCGAGTCGATCACCTACAGCCGCGACGGCCGGTCCCTGCTCACCGTCTCCGAGTCCGCCGACCAACCGGCCGGCAGCCGCCCGACGATCCTGCGGTATCCGGCCGCGACGGCGACGGCCGCCGCCCCGCACCCGGCGGAGTCCACCACGGCGGCCCCGCCGTCGCCCCCGCCGGCCGCCTGTGCCGCCGGGCGGGCCGGCGGG
>NZ_JBEXIA010000056.1:0-27078 GCF_040608335.1 Micromonospora sp. NPDC005194
AAAGAACACCCCCCCAAACTACTGGTTAAAGGGCTGGTGACCCACCCCCCCCCCGTGTTGATCATGAAGTTATTGCCACGACACGCCGAGGCGAGTGGCAATAACTTCATGATCAACGCGGGTCTATGCGGTGAGGGCCGCCTGGAGAGCTTGCGGGAGGGTGGGGTGGTGGTAGGGGTAGGCGGCCTTTGTCAGGACGGCGGGGTGGACTCTCGTGCTGGTCAGGGCCTCGTGGGCGAAGCCGCCGAGCGCCACCTTCAGGGCCAGGGCGGGGATCGGGATGATCGCCGGCCGGTGCAGCTGCCGGGCCAGCTCCCGGGTGAACTCGGCGTTGGTCACCGGATGCGGCCCCACCACGTTGACCGGGCCGGCGATCTCGTCGTGGGCCAGCAGGAAGAGTGTCGCGTCCAGCCAGTCGGCCATCGAGATCCACGGCAGCCACTGCCGGCCACTGCCCAGTCGCCCGGCGATGCCCAGCTTGAACGGCAGCAACTGCGGCTTGAGCAGCCCGCCGTCGCGGTGCAGGGGCAGGCCGGTACGCAGCCGCACCACGCGTACGCCGGCGTCCTCGGCCGGACGGGTCGCGGCCTCCCACACCCGGCAGACGTCGGCCAGGAAACCCTCGCCGGCGGGCGCGTCCTCCTCGACCACCCGGTCACCCGTGTTGCCGTACCAGCCGACGGCCGACGAGTTGAGCAGAGCTCGGGGGCGGTCGGCGGCCGGCAGCCCGGCGATCGTCGTCGCGAGCGTGCTGCTGCTGTCCACCCGGCTGGTGCGGATGAGCCGCCGGTAGTCGTCGTTCCAGCGCTTGTCGCCGACGCCCGCGCCGGCCAGGTTGATGACGGCGTCGGCCCCGGCGACCGCTGCCGGGTCGAGATGGCCGGCCGCCGGGTCCCACTGCCGCTCCCGCGGGTCGCGCGCCGGTCGGCGCACCAGCCGGGTGACCTCGTGCCCGTCGGCGGCGAGCCGGTCGCCCAGCCGGGTGCCGAGAAAGCCGGACGCGCCGGCCAGAAGGATCCGCATGCCCTTATCTTCGTCGAAAACGTCACCCCCGGATGCGCCCTGGCCCCACTCCTCGCCGATCTTGCACTTGGTGTCGTCGTTATGTCGGGCGAGGCCCGATTCGTCGCCACCGAAAGTGCAAGATCGACGAGGAGTGGGGGAGCGGGTCACCCGTGGCGGAGGTCTTTGAGGAGGCCTTCCACCTCGGCGTACGCCTCCGGGGGGAGCGGGCCCAGGGTCAGGGTCGCCAGGTTTTCGTCGGCCTGGGCCACCGTGCGGAGGCCGGGGATCGGCACCGTGCGCGGGCTGCGGGCCAGTAGCCAGCCGAGCGCGCCCTGCGCGAGGGTCCGCCCGTCCGCGGTGAGCGCCGCGCGGACCTGCTCGACCCGTGCCGCCCACCGTGGCGTGGGCCGGCCGTCGGTGAACCACTGCAACCACTCGGGCGCGCGACCGCGCACGTCGTCCGCGCCGAGCGCCCGGGTCGACCCCGTGAGCAGGCCCATCGCCAGCGGCCCCCGGTTGAGGCTGGCCAGGTCGTGGCGGTCACAGACGGCGAGGACCGCCGCGTTGTCGCTCAGCACCGACTCGTCGTGCTGAATGGCGACGCAGCGCGCCCCGGCCGCCGCGAACGCCTCCGCCGAGGCCGGGTTGTCGGTGCTCCAGCCGTACGCCCGGATCTTGCCCTGGTCGACCAGGTCCTCCAGGGTGCCGACCAGGTCGAGCGCGGCGGGCACCGGCAGCTCGTTGATGTGCAGTTGGTAGAGGTCCACATGGTCGGTGCCGAGCCGCCGCAGCGAGTCCTCCAGGCTGCGCACGGCGAACGCCGGGCTGGCGTCGGTGCCGAGCGCCCGCCGGGTGGCCTCGTCGCTGACGTTGCCGAACTTGGTGGCGATCACCGCCTCGGCCCGGCGACCCGCCAGGGCCCGACCGAGGACGCGCTCGCTGTGCCCGGCGCCGTAGTTGCTGGCCGTGTCGAACAGGGTCACCCCGAGATCGAGAGCGCGGTGGATGGTACGGATCGACTCGTCGTCGTCCACCTCTCCCCAACCGAACGGCTGGCCGGCGTCACCCCAGAGCGGGCCGCCGATCGCCCAGCACCCCATCCCGATCGCGCTCACCTCGATGCCGCTGCGTCCCAGCGTTCGTGTCGTCGTCATGCGGACCAGCCTCCAACCTGGAGTGCGCTCCAGGTCAAGGGGTGGCTACCATGCCGAGACATGACCGGTTACGCCCCCGCGGAGGCCGCCCGGCGCAGCGGCTTCAGCCTGGACACGCTGCGGTACTACGAGAAGATCGGCCTGCTGGCCGACGTGGGTCGCACGGCGGGCGGCCGGCGCGTCTTCACCGACGACGACCTGAGCTGGCTGGTGCTGTTCCGCTGCCTGCGCGACACCGGGATGCCGATAGCCCAGATGTGCCGGTACGCGGCCCTGGCCCGCGAGGGTGAGCACACCGTCGACGAGCGGCGCGAGCTGCTGCAACGACACGCGGCGCAGGTCGAGGAGCAGATGCGCCTGCTCCAGCGCCAGTACGACCACCTCCGGGAGAAGATCCGCTTCTACGAGCGCCTGCCCGGCCCGGGCGCATCCGGCGAGGACCAGGCCGTCACGCGGCCGGCGGGGTCAGGCCGAGGAGGTCCTCGGTCGTCCCGGGCCGGCCGGTGAGCGCGTTGAGCGCGGTGACGAACCGCTTCTCCTCGTACCGGAAGTGCGACTCCAGCAGCGCGGCCAGCCCGTCCAGCTCGGCGCGTACCTGGGCGGTCGGCAGCGGCCGGTCGTCGCCCAGCACCTGCTCGATCCGCCCGAGGATCCCCGCCACCACCTCGTGGTCGGCGATCAGGTTGGCCAGGACCGGGCGCAGCTCGGGAACCTCGTCGGCCAGGACCCGGAACGCCCCGGCGTCCTCACCGGTGTGGTGGCGGCCGAGCGCGGCGCAGAAGGTCAGACAGTGGGCCCGCAGGTCCCGCGACGGGCGGGCGTCGCCGGTGGGGGAGTCGCCGAGGTCGGCCCGCAGGCGGGCCAGCTCCACGCCGAGCCAGAGGTGGATCTCGATCATCTGATTGCCGACGGCGGCGAGCCGGTCGGCGGGTGAACTGGTCGGGTGCACGTTCGTCCCATGCTGTCCCCACGCCTCCATGCCCACGGCGGCCTTCGTGCCGGGTGCACCGCGACGCTGACCGCAGTCTAGCGTTCCGGTGTGCCTGGCTCGTCGGGCTCCGGGGGGTCGTGCCAGCGAGCCCGCCAGGCGGCCTCGTTGGCCTCGTGCGTCGTCCGTTCCTCGAACACGGCGGCCCGCAGCGCGTGCCGGGAGCCCGACATCACCAGCACCTCCACGGCCACCAGTCCGACGCAGATCACGGTGGCGAGAGCGAGCGCGCCCAGGGCCGGCAGGTGCTGGCCGACCGGCAGGGCGACCGTCAGCACCACGATCACGCCGACGCGGGTCCACGTGGCGGTGTGCAGGGTGCGGAGCTGGAACAGCATGTTGACGGCGAAATAGAAGATCAACCCACCGAAGAGCATGGGTACGGCGGGTCCCTCGATCCGTTGGGCGGGCCCGCCGGCCGGGTCGGTGACCTGGTGCAGGATCTCCTCGCTGCCGATGGAGAAGAGGATCACGGCGGCGATCATCGGTAGGTACAGGTACGCGTACGCGTCGCGGGCCATCGCCACGCGCGGGCCGCCCTCCGCCGCGTGCAGGGCGATCCGGGCGGCCGGCCCGACGAAGTCGAAGTGCGCCCACCACAGCGCGGCGGTGAGCACGATGCCGAGCGCGGCGGCCGCCACCGCAGGCCAGGTGACCGGTTGGCCGAGCAGGTTGCCGCCCACGCCCACGGAGATCACCGACTCGCCCAGCGCGATGATCAGGATGAGGTCGTAGCGTTCGGTCCAGTGTTCGGCGCTGGTCACCCCCCAGCCCCAGGTGCCGACAATGAAGCCGGTGGCGAACTGGACCACCACCACGGTGATCCACAGGCCGTCGCGGACCAGCGCGGCCCGGCTGGGGTCGCCGATCAGGGGCGGGAGGAGCGCGGCGGCCAGCAGCAGGACGATGCTCGCCGCCAACTCCGGCGCGAACCGGCGAAGCTGCCGGCGCTCCTGCGGGGTGTCGCGCACCACGTGCTGATACAGGATCCAGTGGATGCCGCGGACCACGACGTAGCTGATGGCCACCAGCATCGGGCCGGCGGCGCCCGCCTTCGGGTCGCTGAACGCCTGCGGCAGCGCGAGCGCGAACGAGAACAGGGCGGCCATCGCGATGACCATCAGCACCGGGACGTAGCCCTCGCCGAGGCGGACGCGGGTGGCGACCAGGCTGTGCACCACCCAGCACCACCAGAGCACGGCGAGCACCAGGCTGGCGTGCAGCAGCTGCCGGCCGGAGACGTTCGCGGCGGTGGCCCGGGTGATGATGAAGAACGAGAAGACGAAGACCAGGTCGAAGAAGACCTCGAACTTGTCCACCCGGGCGCCGGGGGCGATCGGGACGGCTGGTCCCAGTTGTCCACCCCGCCGGTAGCCGCCCACGGTCCCACTCTGGCAGCGTCCGGCCTGCTCGGAGGACGGAACGGGTCAGCCCGCGTCGCGGGACCGCAGACCGTCCATCAGCAGGTCGAGCAGCCGGTTACCTCCGGTCCGGGACGGGAAGACGCCTGGACCGCGGCCTGAGGCAGCCGTTCGCGGTTGCGCAGCGCGTCCGCCCGCACCGGGCGGGGGCTGGTTACCGGCGGGCCGACCGGCCCGCCCCACCCGGGACAAGGATGGATCATGACGACGAGCAACCCGATCACCACGTCGTTCGCCCATGACTCCACGGCCATGGACGTGATCCGGGGCGTGGACCTCGTCGGCCGGCGGGCGGTCGTCACCGGCGGATCGTCCGGCATCGGCGTGGAGACCGCCCGTGCCCTGGCCAGCGCCGGCGCGGAGGTCACCCTGGCCGTCCGCAACCCCGACGCCGGCCAGAAGGCCGCCGACGACATCACCGGCGCCACCGGCAACGACCGCGTCCAGATCGCCCCGCTCGACCTCGCCGACCAGGATTCGATCGCCGACTTCGTGGCCAACTGGGACGGCCCGCTGCACATCCTGGTCAACAACGCCGGCATCATGGCCGCGCCCCTGAGCCGCACCCCGCAGGGCTGGGAGATGCAGTTCGCCACCAACCACCTCGGGCACTTCGCGCTCGCCACCGGGCTGCGCCCGGCGCTCGCCGCCGCCGACGGGGCCCGGATCGTCTCGGTCAGCTCCGCCGCCCACCTGCGCTCGCCGGTGGTCTTCGACGACATCCAGTACGACCGCCGCGAGTACGAGCCGTGGCAGGCGTACGGGCAGTCGAAGACGGCGAACGTGCTCTTCGCCGTGGAGGCGACCCGCCGCTGGGCCGACGACGGCATCTTCACCAACTCGCTGATGCCCGGCGCGATCCGCACGAACCTCCAGCGTTACGTCAGCGAGGAGGAGCTGAACCGGTTGCGCGCGGGCAACGCGGCGGCGTGGAAGACCGTCGAACAGGGTGCCGCCACGTCGGTGCTGGTGGCCGCGTCGCCACTGCTCGACGGCGTGGGTGGGCGCTACTTCGAGGACTGCCAGCAGGCCGCCCCCGCCCGGCCCGGCGGGCGCACGGGCGTCGCGGAGTACGCGCTGGACCCGGAGGCCGCCGAGCGGCTCTGGGAGGTCTCGACCGCGCTGCTCAAGGGTTGAGCGACGCGAACGAAAGGGCGCCCCGTTCGTCGACCGGGGCGCCCTTTCGGCGTTGGCGTGGGATCAGGCCAGGCCCAGCTCCGACTCGAAGTTGCCGGCCTCCAGCCGCTCCTTGACCGCGGTCAGGAAGCGCGCCGCGTCGGCGCCGTCGATCAGCCGGTGGTCGTAGGACATGGCCAGGTAGACCATCGACCGGACCGCGACGACCTCGCCCAGCTCCGGGTCGTTGACCACGACCGGCCGCTTGACCACGGCACCCGTGCCGAGCATCGCCGACTGCGGCGACGGCACGATCGGGGTGTCGAAGAGCGCGCCCCGGCTGCCCGTGTTGGTCAGCGTGAAGGTCGCCCCGGCCAGCTCGTCCGGGCTGACCTTGTTGGTCCGGGTCCGCTCGGCCAGGTCCGCGACCCGCTTGGCGATGCCGCCCAGGTTGAGGTCGCCGGCGTTGTGGATGACCGGCGTCAGCAGGCCCCGCTCGGTGTCCACCGCGATGCCGAGGTGCTCCGCCTCCGGGTAGGTGATCGTGCCAGCCTCAAGGTCCATCCGGGCGTTGACGATCGGGTACGTCTGGAGCGCCTCGACGGCGGCGAGGGCGAAGAACGGCAGGAAGGACAGCTTCACGCCGTGCCGCTGCACGAAGGAGTCCTTCGCCTGTGCCCGCAGCTTGGCGATCCGGGTGACGTCCACCTCGACCACAGTGGTGAGCTGCGCCATCTCGTGCAGCGACTCGTGCAACCGCTTGGCGATGGCCTTGCGGATCCGGGGGAGTTTCTCCGTGGTGCCCCGCTTGCCGCTCGGCTGCGGCTTCGCGGCCGGCTTGGTCGCGGCCGGCGCGGTGGCGGCCGGCTGTGCCGCCGGAGCCGGTGCGGCCTTGGCGGCCTTCGCCTTCTCGGCCGCGTCGAGGACGTCCTGCTTGCGGATCCGGCCACCCACGCCGGTGCCGTTGAGCGAGCCCAGGTCGACGCCGTGCTCGCTGGCCAGCTTGCGGACCAGCGGGGTGACGTACCCGGCGGCCTCCTCGCCGCCACCCGGTGCCGGGGCGGACGGGCGCTGCGGCGCGGCGGTCGGCCCGGACGGCTGAGCCGCCTGCTCGGCCTGCGCCGGCTGCGCCGAGGTCTCCGCCTCGGCGGCCGGCTCGTTGTACGACATGCCCGGGGTGGGCTCCTCGACCTTCGGCTCCGGCTTCGGCTCGGCCTTCGGCTCGGCCTTCGGCGCCGGCGCGGCCTCCGCCTTCGGCTCGGGCTTCGGCTCGGGCTTGGCCTGAGCGGGGGCCCCACCGGCGACGCCGATGATCGCCAGGTCGGCGCCGACGTCGGCGGTCTCGTCCTCGGCGACCTTGATCTCCAGCACCGTGCCGGCGACCGGCGACGGGATCTCCGTGTCCACCTTGTCGGTGGAAACCTCCAGCAGCGGCTCGTCCACCTCGATGGTGTCGCCGACCTGCTTGAGCCAGCGGGTGACCGTACCCTCGGTGACGCTCTCACCCAGGGCCGGCATCTTCACCGCGGTGCCCTCGCCCGACGACGCGGCGGCCGGAGCGGGCGTCTCGGCCGGGGTCTGGTCCTGCGCCACCTCGTCGGCGGTGCCCTCGGCGGCGGCCGTCGGCTCGGCGGCCGGCTCCGCCGACTCGGCCGGGGCCTGCTCCTGACCGGCGGCCTCGCCGCCACCGGTCGACTCGCCCTCACCGGCGATGACGGCCAGCTCGCTACCGACCTCGGCGGTCTCGTCCTCGCCGACCACGATCCGGCTCAGCACGCCCGCCGCGGGCGACGGGATCTCGGTGTCGACCTTGTCGGTCGAGACCTCGAGCAGGGGCTCGTCGACCTCGACCGTGTCGCCCTCCTGCTTGAGCCAGCGCGTGACGGTGCCCTCGGTGACGCTCTCGCCGAGCCGGGGCATGGTGACCGATACCGGCATGTTCTCCAGACTCCTTCATTCCCCTTGGGGGATCTTCGCCCGTCGCCGGACGCCGCGGTTTGGGTGATCAGGCGTGCGAGTGCAGCGGCTTGCCGGCGAGAGCCAGGTGCGCCTCGCCCAGGGCCTCGTTCTGGGTCGGGTGGGCGTGCACGAGCTGGGCGACCTCGGCCGGGTAGGCCTCCCAGTTGTAGATGAGCTGGGCCTCACCGATCAGCTCACCCACCCGC
Organism: Micromonospora sp. NPDC005194; assembly: GCF_040608335.1. Taxonomy (NCBI): domain Bacteria; kingdom Bacillati; phylum Actinomycetota; class Actinomycetes; order Micromonosporales; family Micromonosporaceae; genus Micromonospora; species Micromonospora sp. NPDC005194. The sequence continues at coordinate 7,850 of NZ_JBEXIA010000056.1, forward strand.
GCGCCGACCATGTGGACGCCGACGACCGGGCCGTCCTCGACCCGGACCAGCTTCACGAAGCCGGTGGTCTTGAGGATCTGGCTCTTGCCGTTGCCGCCGAGCGAGTAGTTGTACGCCTTGACTTTGTCGGCCCCGTACTGCTCCTTGGCCTTCGCCTCGGTCAGGCCCACCGACGCCAGCTCCGGGTCGCAGTAGGTGACCCGCGGGATGCCGACCTCGTCGATGACGGCCGGGGTCTGCCCGGCGATCTCCTCGGCGACGAAGATGCCCTGCTGGAAGCCCCGGTGCGCGAGCTGGAGGCCCGGCACGATGTCGCCGACGGCGTAGACGTTCGGCACGCTGGTGCGCAGCCGCTCGTCGGTCAGCACGTAGCCGCGGTCCATCGTGACGCCCTGCTCCTCGTACCCGAGGTTGGCGGTGTTCGGGCCGCGACCGACGGCGACCAGCAGCAGCTCCGCCTCAACGGTCTCGCCGCCGGAGATGGTCAGCTTGACGCCGTTCTCGGTCTTCTCGACCTTCTCGAACGGCTTGCCGACCTTGAAGTTGATCTTCCGCTTGCGGAACGCCCGCTCCAAAGCCTTGGACGACTCCTCGTCCTCGGCGGCCACCAGCCGAGGCAGCGCCTCGACGATCGTCACGTCCGCGCCGAAGGACTTCCACACACTGGCGAACTCGACGCCGATCACACCGCCGCCGAGGACGATCACCGACGAGGGGACCCGGTCCAGGGTCAGCGCGTGGTCGCTCGTGATGATCCGCTCGCCGTCGACCTCCAGGCCGGGCAGGCTCTTGGCGTACGAGCCGGAGGCCAGGACGATGTTGCGGCCGGTGTAGCGCTTGCCGTCCACCTCGACCACGTTCTTGCCGACCAGCTTGCCGGCGCCGGCCACGAAGGTGATGTTCTTCGAACCGCCCACCAGGCCCTGCAGACCCTTGTACAGCCGGGAGATCACGCCGTCCTTGTACGAGTTGACGCCGGCCATGTCGACGCCGACCAGCTCGGCCTTCACACCGAACTGCTCCGACTCGCGGGTCTGGTCGGCGATCTCCGCCGCGTGCAGCAGCGCCTTGGTCGGGATGCAGCCGTTGTGCAGGCAGGTCCCGCCGAGCTTGCCCTTCTCGATCAGCGCGACGGACAGGTCCAGCTGGGCGGCGCGCAGCGCCGCCGCGTAGCCGCCGCTGCCACCTCCGAGGATGACGATGTCGAAGGTCGCTTCGTTCGGCTCGCTCACGTCCAACTCCCAGGTCGCGTCACTGCATCGGGGGTCACGGAGGGGTAACACGGACACACCCCACCTCGGTCATCTTGTCACCACCGGGCACAGGGTGCGTAGTGAGGTGCCCAACGACACGTCATCGACACGTACCCTTGGCACCGTTGTCGATGACATGACGTGGGGGAGCGGTTCGGTGGGGTTGTTCCGGCGCCGGAAGCAGGCGCGTGTGCTGAGCCACGACCGCGCGGCCGATCCCGGCGATCTGGACCATCTCGCGAACTTCATCCGCAGCCGGCGCGGCGTCGAGGCGTTCATCGAGCCCCGGACGACTGTCACCCAGACCACAGTCATCCTGATCGCCGACGACGGGGAGTGGACGCGCCGCCGCATCGACGGCCCGGACGGCGCGCGGCGCTTCGCGTACCGGATGGGCATCCCGGTGTACGACGTCCGGCTGATGGGCTACCCGCAGCGGATGCGCGACTTCAACGAGCGCCGCAAGCGCCGACCCGACCAGTACTGAAATGCCGAGGGGCCCCGCAAGGGGCCCCTCGGCTTTACGTCCGTCAGCCGTTGGCGGCGACGTCCTCGACCAGCTGCACCAGAGTGCGGACCGGCACGCCGGTGCCGCCCTTGGTCCAGTAGCCGGTCGGCTCGCCCGAGTGGTAGCCCGGCCCGGCGATGTCGATGTGCGCCCACGCCACGTCGTCGGCCACGAACTCGCGCAGGAACACGCCGCCCTGCAGCATGTGCCCGGCCCGGTCCATCCCGGCGTTGACCTGCGAGATGTCCGCCACGTCGGAGTCCATGCCCTTGCGCACGTCGTCCGGCAGCGGCATCGGCCAGGCCGGCTCGCCGACCGCGTCGCCGACCGTCCGGACCCGCTCGCACAGTTCGGGGGTGCCCATCACGCCGGCCACCCGCTTGCCCAGCGCGATCACCTGACCGCCGGTCAGGGTGGAGGTCTCGAACAGGTAGTCGGTGCCGTCGGCGCACGCGCGGGCGATGGCGTCGGCCAGGACCATGCGGCCCTCGGCGTCGGTGTTGAGCACCTCCACCTTCTTGCCGCTGAACATGCTGATCACGTCGCCCGGCCGGTAGCTGGTGCCCGACGGCATGTTCTCGGCCATCGGCAGGTACGCGCTGACCGCCACCGCCGGCTTCAGCGCCGCGATCGCCAGCATGGCCGCGCCCACCGCGGCGGCGCCCGCCATGTCGGACTTCATCTCCCACATGCCCTGCGCCGGCTTGATCGAGATGCCACCGGTGTCGAAGGTGATGCCCTTGCCGACCAGCGCGACCCGCTTGCCGTTGCCGCCGTCCTGCGGGGTGTAGGTGAGCTTCACCAGTCGCGGCGGGGCCTCCGAGCCCTGCCCGACCGCGATGATGCCGCCGTACCCGCCCGCGGCCAGCGCCGCCTCGTCCAGCACCTCGACGCCGAGGCCCGCGTCGCGGGCGGCGGCGGCCACGGCGTCGGCGAACGACGGGGGCCGCAGCTCGTTCGGGGCGGTGTTCACCCAGTCCCGGCTGAGCCGGACCGCGCCGGCGACTGCCTGCGCCCGGGTGATCTCCGCCTGGGCGGCCGGCTCAGCGGCGTCCGGAACGGCGATCAGCACCTCGGCCACCGGCTCCCGCCGGGTCGGCTGCGGACGGGTCTTGTAGCCGGCGAACCGGTACCCGCCGAGCAGCGCGCCCTCGGCGACCGCGCGCAGCGCGGCCGGCGCGTCCGCGTCGTCGGGCAGCGGCATGCTCAGCGCCACCTTCGGCGCACCCGCCAGGGCCCGGACCGCCGCGCCGGCGGCGCGGCGCAGCGTCTCCGGCGCCGGGGCGGCGCCCGTCGGCTCCGGGCCGAGCCCGACCGCGACGACCAGCGGGGCGGTGACGGTGCCCAGCGTGGCCAGCTTGATGACCTCACCCGCCCCACCGGTCGCGCCGAGCAGCGCGAGGGTCTCGGTCAGCTTGCCGTCGAAGGCGACGGCGATGCTCTCCGCGCCGCTGGCGAGCAGCAGGTTGCCGGCGAGGCCGCTGGTGGCGCCCTGCTCTCCGGTCTGGCTGTGCACGCCGATCACGATCGCGTCGACGGCGAGCTCGGCCGGGTCGGTGTCGACCAGGCTCAGGTTGGTGGTGCGGGGTGATGTCACTGAAGCTACTCCGGGCGGGCCGGGCCGGTCGCGGCGTCGCGTACCAGCGGTGAAGGTCTCCGGCGGAACCTACCCGCCGGACGTCAGGGCTGTCCCGTCGATCACACCAACGGGGTCCCGCCGATGCTAACCAGCGGCGTTACCCCCGGTAAGTTGCCACCCATGACCGACGTGACCTCCGACGCCGCCGCGACCCGGCTGCGTCGTTCCCCGCTGCACGAGCGGCACACCGCCGCCGGCGCCAAGTTCGCCCCCTTCGGGGGCTGGGAGATGCCGCTGGAGTACGCCGGCGGCGGGGTGCTCAAGGAGCACGCCGCGGTGCGTACGGCGGTGGGGGTCTTCGACGTGTCGCACCTGGGCAAGGCCCGGGTGACCGGCCCCGGCGCGGCCGACTTCGTCAACTCCTGCCTGAGCAACGACCTGCGCCGCATCGGGCCCGGCCGAGCGCAGTACACGCTGTGCTGCGACGACGCCACCGGCGGCGTGGTGGACGACATCATCGCCTACCTGTACGCCGAGGACCACGTCTTCCTCATCCCGAACGCCGCGAACACCGCCGAGGTGGTGCGCCGGCTGCGCGCCGCCGCCCCGGAGCGGATCACCATCACCGACGAGCACGAGGCGTACGCGGTGCTGGCCGTGCAGGGCCCCCGCTCGGGCGAGCTGCTCGCCGCTCTCGACCTGCCCACCGAGCACGGCTACATGAGCTTCGACGCCGCCAGCTTTACCGACAGCCTCGCCGAGGTGGAACTGACCGTCTGCCGTACCGGCTACACCGGCGAGCTGGGCTACGAGCTGGTCGTGCCGGCGGAGCACGCGGTGACCGTGTGGGACGCGCTGTTCGCCGCCGGCAAGGCGTTCGAGCTGCGCGCCTGCGGGCTGGCCGCCCGGGACACGCTGCGCACCGAGATGGGCTACCCGCTGCACGGGCAGGACCTCTCGCTGGACATCACCCCGGTGCAGGCCCGCTCGGGCTGGGCGGTCGGGTGGGACAAGCCGGCCTTCTGGGGTCGCGACGCGCTGCTCGCCGAGAAGGCCGCCGGCCCCCGACGTACGCTCCGCGGCCTGGTGGCCGTCGACCGCGCCATCCCGCGCCCCGGCATGACCCTGCACGTGGGCGACAAGCAGGTCGGCACGGTGACCAGCGGCACCTTCAGCCCGACCCGCAAGCAGGGCATCGCCCTGGCCCTGCTGGACACGGACGCCAACCTGGCCGACGGCGACGAGGTGCAGGTCGACATCCGAGGCCGCCAAGCCCCCCTGCGCCTCCAGAAACCCCCCTTCGTAACCCCCTCAACCCACTAACCCCACCCCACCCCCTCCCCACCCCGCCGCCCCGGGCCCCGACCTGGTTGATCATGAAGTTATTGCCACGACACGCCGATGCCGGTGGCAATAACTTCATGATCAACGCGGATGGGGCGGGAGCCGGAGGGGGTGGGGGAGCCGGAGGGGGTGGGGTTAGGGGGTTGGGGTGGTGGGGGGTTCGCCGGAGTCCAGGACTGCCTGGGTCCAGCCGCCTTCGATGACTCCGGTCGCGTTCAGGACCGCCCAGTCGACGACGTCGGTCGCCTCCACCACCACAGGGGCGCCGATGCGTACGCTCTCGTCGGTGTTGGCGTCGCTGGCGCTGACGCCGACGATCCGCTCCGGGGTCTCCCACGAGGTGACGCCCGCCCAGACGTACTCCGGGCCGTCGTCGCCCGGCAGGCCGTACTTGACGACCAGCTGCGACTCGGCCGGTAGCTGGCCGGCGACGAAGCGGGCCCGCGCGTCGCCCAGGGCGGCCCGGGCGGTGGCGACCGCGCTGCTCATCGCGTCACCGGAACGCGCGTAGCGCACGTCCGGCTGGATGCCGGAGAACAACGTCGCGCAGGCGGCTGCGTAGTAGCGCCCGTCCGGGCCGGGATGCCCGGCCGGCGGACGCAGGCTCAGGAACGAGTCGGCCTCCGGGTCGGTCGCCGGGTCCAGCTCCAGGCGCAGCAGCACCGGGGCCGTCGCGCCATGCTGCTCCGGGTTGCCGTACGCCACCGCGATGTCGTGCCCGGTCACCGTGGCCAGCACCGGCAGCTGCACGAACGCGGGCACCTCCTCGCCGGTGAGCCCGTCGGTCCAGTCCCGCAGCAGCCGCCGGGCCGCCCCGGTCATCACCGCACCCCAGGCGCGGGTCAGATGGTCGGGCACCCCCTGGGTCTGCAACTCCAGCAGACCGAAGCGCCGCAGCCCCTTCGTGGTGAACCACAGCCCCTCGGTGTCCGAGGAGTACGGCACCAGCACCCAGTCGATCAGCCGGATCCGGCCCTGCTCGTCGGGGAGTGAGCGCAGCGCGGTCGCCGGGTCGAGGAACTGGAGGCCGAAGACGTCCACCACGTCGCCGTCGACGGACTCCGCCACCGCCGCCGCCACCGCCCGGGCCGCCCACTCGTGCGCGGGCGGCCAGCCCGGCCGGTACTCCGCCTGGACCACGACCAGGTGTGTCGCCGCGGCCAGCCGGGCCAACTGCGCCTCGGTGGCGCCGAACGCGGTGAGCAGATCCGGCGGGAGCGCGGGGAACTCGGCGATCGGCCGGGTGTCCACGCTCATCAGCGGGCTGTCCAGCATCTGGCGGGCGAGCCCGTGCACCGGCTCGGCCAGTCGGCCGGTCAGCGCCGCCACCGCCGTCTTCGCGCTGACCTTCGGCAGCCCCGCCATCGGCACCAGGTAGGTCGCGCTGAGCGACTCCGGCACCGGTACGGGCAGGAAGTCGTCCGTGATGAGCATGTGGGTTCCCCCGGTGGCCGTGCCGGTGCTGTCGAGCCGAACGCTACCCGGCCGGCCGCGCCGGCTTCAGGCGGACAGCACCACACCGAGGTAGACCAGCGTGGTGACCACCTCGACGGTCGCGCCGAGCACGTCGCCGGTGATCCCGCCGAGCCGGCGTACCACGTGGGCCAGCAGCGCGACCGCGACGGCGAGCGCGGCGACGACGGCGAGCGGCCCCTGCCACGGGCGGCCCGGCACCGCGGGCACCGCCAGCAGCACGACGGCGACCGCGCCGACGCTCACTGCCACCGGGCCGACGGTTCCCGCCACCAGGGCCCCCAGCCCGTCCGGCCGGGCCGCGGGCACGCCCCGTCGGCACGCCACCGTCACACCCAGCCGCCCGGCCGCGGTGGCCGCCACCACCGCCGCGAGACACGCCGGCCAGGACCGGCCGGCCAGGTCGGCGAGCGCCGCGGCCTGCACCAGGAGTACGACCACCAGCGCGACCACGCCGAACGGTCCGACGTCCGGCTTCTTCATGATCTCCAGGGCGGCAGCCCCCCGCCGGTACGACCCGAGCGCGTCCACCGTGTCGGCCAGCCCGTCCAGGTGCAGCCCTCGGGTGAGCAGGGCGGCGGCGCCCACCGTCACGCCGGCGGCCACCAGCGGGGGAGCGAGCAGGCCGGTCAGCAGCAGGACGCCGCCCAGCAGCACGCCGAGCAGCGCGCCGACGGCCGGGGCGAGCGCCATCGCGGTGCCCGCCACCGGGCGGTCGATCCGGCCGGCGCGTACCGGCAACGTGCTGAAGGTGGTGACCGCCAGCCGGGCGCCCGCGACGAGCCGCGACTCAGCCGGCACGCCAGCCCGACGCCGGCTGCTCGTCCGCCCCTGTGCGGGTGGGGCCCGGCCCGGCCGGCTCCGGCTCGACGAACTCCGGGTCGGTGTAGTCGGGCCCGGTGTACGCCGGCTCGGCGTCGTCGGGCTCGGCGTCGTCGGGCTCCGGGTCGGTCTGCGGCTCGTCGGCCCGGTCCGCGTCGGCGTCGCCCGCCAGCGACGGGTGCACCGGCAGCGCGGCGGCCAGTGCCAGCACCGAGCGCAGCAGCGGCAGCGCGACCAGGGCGTTGGCGCCCTCGCCGAGGTCCAGCCGCAGGTCGAGCAGGGGCGTGAGGCCGAGCACGTCGGCGGCCAGCCGCACCGCGGGGTGCTGGCCGTGGTCGGCCAGCAGGCACCAGTGCCGCGCCTGCCCGGCCAGGTCACGGCTGACCATCCCGGCGGCCAGCCCGACCGGCCCGTCCAGCAGCACCGGCACCCGGCGGGCGGTGGCGCCCAGCAGCACGCCGGTGGCCACCGCCACATCGCCGCCGCCCAGCTCGGACAGCACGTCCTTCGCGCCGCGCGGCGAGCGGCGGGTGCGGTGCAGCGCGTCGCGCACCGCCGCGCAGCGGACCATCCAGGCCGCGTCGTCGATCTCACCGGAATCGGTGATCACCCGGCCCAGCACGGCCGGTGGTTCCGCGCCGGCCGTGGCCGCCAGCACCGCCGCCGCGGCCGCCTCGGTGCCGGCGCCGCACGCCCCCAGGACCAGCAGTTGTACGCCCGCGTCGGCGGCCTGCTCGGCCAGCCGCCAGCCGTAGCGCAGCGCCGACTCGACCTGCTCGCCGGTGAGCGCCGGCTGGGTCTCCATCGGCGCGGAGGCGGGGGTGTCCACCACCTGCAGGCTCGCGCCGCTCTCGGCGGCCAGCCGGGCCAGCGCACCCCGCCCGGCGCGGGCCTGTGCGGCCCGACGCGCCGACTCGCCCGCGACGGTGCCGGCCGACGCGCCACCGGCGTGGTCGCCGTTGAGCAGCAGCACCCGCACCGAACCCCAGGCGGCCGGCGTCGACGTGCCCTGGGTGGCGGCGGCGAAGCCGACCACCCGGTCCAGCACGCCCAGCCCGGCACCGGGTACGTCCAACGTGGCCAGCCGGTCCACCGCCTGCGGACCGGCGTAGTCGTCGGGCATGGGGAGCTCCATGCCGGGCTGGATGACCAGCCCGGTGGCCACCATCGGCAGCGCCATGGTCGGCGCGGCCCAGGGGTTGCCGGGCTCCTGGTTCGGGGCGGCCGGCGGGGTGTGGGTCAGCACGTCGGGCAGCTGGACCTCGGGGGTGGGCTCGGCGTCGAGCAGGCTCGTGCCGGCCTGGTGTGCGCCGCTCTGGCTCGCGGCCGGCGACACGGGGCTCGCCGACGCGCTCACGGTCGCGGCGGCGGCAGCAGCGGTGGTGGGTGCCGGCTTCAGCCAGGCCGGTTGGCCCGCGACCACCAGCACCACTGCGTCGCAGGCATCGGCGACCGCGCGGTTGGCCGCGCCGAGCGCGTCGGTGAACGCCCGGCCCAGCGGGGTGGTCGGCACCAGCGACAGCCCCACCTCGGGGCTCACCAGCACCACCCGCGCCGCGCAGGTGCGGATCGCCTCGGCCAGCTCGGCGATCGTCGCCACGTCGTCGGCGGGCTGGTACTCCGGGTCGAGCAGCACGGTCACCCAGCCGCCCAGGTCGTCCACGAGAAGCGTCTCGTTGGGCTCGGCGGATTCGAGCACGTCCGCCAGCCGACGCGGCTCTCCGGCGGTCTCCTCGGTGGTCCAGCTGCCCGGTCGGCGGGCGCGGTGCGTCGCCAGCCGGGTCGCCCACTCGGTGTCCTCCGGGTCGCCCTCCGGCGCGGTGGCGATGTAGCGAACAACCGGCGCGTCGGCGACCAGGGACTCGGCGAACTCGGACTTGCCGGACCGGATACCGCCGAGCACCAGGACCGTGTTCCACCCGTCAACGGACATGTCCGTACCTTAGTTCTCATGCCCCGGGTCTGGGCACGTCGCCCCAGCCCTGCCGACGATCGAAAGTCCGTTCCGCGTCCATTGCAGGCAAGCGTCCGCTTCCCTCCTGCGCCGTCCGCAGCGACCCGCCCCGAGCGCCGGCAATCTTGGACAGTTTCCGTCAGCTCGGAACGGAAAGTGTCCAAGATCTAGCCCGCCCCGGTGTCCGGGGGCGAGGAGCGTGGCGCAGCGTCGTGGGTGGTCAGCCGCAGTGTTCGAACCCGCTGCCGTAGCTGACCCCGCCGGTGGCGCCGCCCCACTTCACGCACGCGCCAGCGGCGGAGGCCCGCACCGGGCCCGCGTAGTAGTCGAACGAGCCGCTGTCGGTGCTGCGGGCCCGTCCCTGCACCTCCAGGTACGCCGACGCCGCCGTCCTGGCCCCGACCGCGGTGTCCTTGAGGGTGACCACGCAGTTGTTGCCGTTGCCCGAGTGGTAAAGCAGGTAGACGCGACCCTGACGACGGCCGCCACCGTCGGTCAGCGTCGCCGAGTCGATCACCTGATAGCCGCTGCCGCACGCCTGCGCCGCCGTGTACGGGTTGGGCCGGCCCGCCGGGCTGCCACTGGACGTCGGTCTGCCGCTGGCCGCCCCGGTCGGCGTGGTCCCCGGCGCCGCGCTGCGGGTGACCGGGCTGCCGCTGGCGGGCGTACCCGATCGGTCGCCGCCGGTCGGTGTGGCGGTCGCGGTCCGGTCGGCGCTCGGCGTGCCACTGGCCCGGGGTCCCGGGGTGGTGGTGTCCGCGGTCGGCAGCGCGACGCCGGTGCCCGACGTCGACTCGCCCGTCAGCGCCGCCGGATCGGTCGTCCTGCCCGGCCCGGCGTCCGGCCGCAGCGCCGCCACGGCTCCGCCGACGAGCGCGATCAGAATGATCGCGCCCACCCCGACCAGCAGCGGCAGGCGTCGCCGGCTTGACGACGTCGGCAACGGATCCTCGCGGGTCGGCCCGGTCTCGGTTGGCCGGATCTGGACCATCCCGGCCCGGAAGGCCGGTGGCAGGGCCGGATCCGTGGTCGGGACCGGCGGCGTCGGCGCGCGGGTCGGCACGGGCGGCGTGGGACTCGAAACGGGCGGAACCGGCGGCGCGACGGGCGGCGGGGCGGTGGCGCCCACCACGGGCGGGGCGGGTGCGGCCACCGCCCACGGAGGGCGGGCGGAGGGCGGGATGCTGGCCAGGGTCGCGTCGCGGGCATCAGCGGCGGCAGCGGCCAGCTCAGCGGCGCTGGCGTACCGGTCCGCGGGCCGCTTGGCCATCGCCCGCGCGACCACCGCCGTCACCGCGGGCGGCGTGTCCGGCGGTAGCGGGGCCGGCTCGTCCTGGGCGTGCCGCAACGCCACCGCGAGCGGGTTGTCGCCGTCGAACGGTGGCTGCCCGGCCAGGCAGAAGTACGCCACCGCCCCGAGGGCGTAGATGTCCGTGGCGGCGGCGACCGGCTGGCCGGTGGCCTGCTCGGGAGACATGTACGCGGCGGTGCCGAGCACCATGTTCGCGGCGGTCAGCCCGGCCATGCTGCGGGACCGGGCGATGCCGAAGTCGACGAGCACCACCCGACCGTCCGCCTTGACCAGCAGGTTGCCGGGCTTCACGTCCCGGTGCACGATGCCGGCGAGATGGGCGGTGTGCAGGGCGTCGGCGGCCTGCGCCAGCACCGACATGGTGGTGGCCGCGTCCAGTCGACCCGCCGTGCGTACCCGGACCGACAACGGCTCGCCCTCGACGTACTCCATCACCAGGTAGTCGACCCGGCTGCCGTCGGCGAGCGCGGCCTGCCCGACGTCGTGCACCGCGACCACGCCGGGGTGCCGCAACGCCGCGAGCATCCGCGCCTCGGCGCGGAAGCGGGCGGTGAACTCCGGATCGGCGACCAGCGACGGCAGCAGTACCTTCACCGCCACCTCGCGCTCCAACAGCACGTCGGTGCCCCGCCAGACCGCGCCCATCCCGCCCGTCGCCACCCGCTCGCCCAGCCGGTACCGGTCGCCGAGCAGCACTCCCCGTGTCAGCACCGAGCCACCGTATCGGCCCGCACCGACGGGGGTTGATCAACCCGTGGGTTGCCGCGGGGGGCGAGCGAGCGGCCGTTGCGCGCCGGGCCGACTACGCTGGCGGGGGTTCGTCCCACGGGGACTTCAGCGGCGAGGGGAGACGCGGCATGGCGTGGAGCTGGCGGTACGAGGGCACGGACGGTCAGACGGTGGAGGGCCCGGCGGAGTCGTTCGGCAGCCAGGCCGACGCCGAATCCTGGATCGGTCAGACCTGGCGTGAGCTCGCGGCGTCCGGCGTCACCTCGGTCGCGCTCGTCGAGGACGACCGGGTGGAGTACCGGATGAGCCTGCTGCCCACGGCCGAGTGATGGCCTACGACCGGCCGGGCGCCGACGGGCTGGTGCTCGGCGTGCCCAAGGCGGCGTTCCGGCCCAGCCCGGTCTTCCTCGGCCTGGTCGCGCTCTTCGCGGTCAGCGGGGTGCTGGCCTGGAACGGCTACGGCAGCGTCCGCTTCGACGTGTTCGTGTTCGTGGTGTCCGGCTGGCTGGTGTCGCTCTGCCTGCACGAGTACGCCCACGCCGTGGTGGCCTACCGCGCGGGCGACCGGGACATCGCCCACCGCGGTTACCTGACGCTCAACCCGTTCAAGTACACCCACCCCCTGCTGTCGATCGTGCTGCCGGTGGTGGTGGTGCTGCTCGGCGGCATCGGCCTGCCCGGCGGCGCGGTGTGGGTGGACCGGCATGCCATCGGGGGGCGACTGCGGCACACCCTGGTCAGCCTCGCCGGCCCGGCGACCAACGTGCTGTTCACGTTGCTGCTCGTGCTGGCGGTGCGACTCGGCACGTCCTCGGGTGGCCCGGTGGAGTTCTGGGCCGGGGTGGCGCTGCTGGCGTTCCTCCAGCTCACCGCGAGCGTGCTCAACCTGCTGCCGGTGCCCGGCCTGGACGGCGGCAACATGATCCAGCCGTGGCTCAATCCGCAGTGGCGCAGGATGTACGACCTGTTCGCCCCGTACGGCTTTCTTCTGCTCTTCGCGCTGCTGTGGAACCCGCGCATCGGCGGCTGGTTCTTCGACGCGGTCTTCGCCGTGGGTGACCTGCTCGGCCTGCCGTCGTGGCTGTACGCCGCCGGCCTGGACCTGATCCGGTTCTGGCGGAGCTGAGTCGAGCTGAGTTGTCCGGTCCGGCCGGCGCGGGTGCGCCGACCGGACCGGACCCGCGTCAGGGCCGCTCGGCGGGAGACTCGGTCTTGGCCGGGTCCCGCTCGGTGACCGGCTCGACGATCTCGTCGATGGCCTTGAGCAGCTCGGCGTCGAGCTTCACCCCGGCCGCCTTCACGTTGTCGTGCACCTGCTCGGGGCGGGACGCGCCGATGATCGCCGACGAGACGTTCGGGTTCTGCAGGACCCACGCCACGGCCAGCTGGGCCATGCTCAGCCCGGCCTGCTCGGCGAGCGGCTTGAGCTGCTGCACCCGGGTCAGGACGTCGTCGTTCATGAACCGGGAGATGAAGTTCGCGCCCGACTTCTCGTCGGTGGCACGGGAACCGGCCGGCGGCGGCTGCCCCGGCAGGTACTTGCCGGAGAGCACGCCCTGGGCCATCGGCGACCAGACGATCTGGCCGATGCCCAGCTCCTCGCTGGCCGGCACGACCTCGGTCTCGATGACCCGCCACAGCATCGAGTACTGGGGTTGGTTGGAGACCAGCGGGACGTGCAGCTCCCGGGCGAGCGGGTGGGCGGCCCGCAGCTGCTCGGCGGTCCACTCGGAGACGCCGATGTAGTGCGCCTTGCCGGAGTGCACGACGTCGGCGAACGCCTCCATCGTCTCCTCCAGCGGCGTGCTGTGGTCGTACCGGTGGGCCTGGTAGAGGTCCACGTAGTCGGTGCGCAGCCGCCGCAGGGAGCCGTTGATCGACTCCATGATGTGCTTGCGGGACAGGCCGCGGTCGTTGCGACCCGGCCCGGTCGGCCAGTAGACCTTGGTGAAGACCTCCAGGCCCTCGCGACGCTCGTTCTGCAGCGCCCGGCCGAGCACGTCCTCGGCCCGGGTGCCGGCGTACACGTCGGCGGTGTCGAAGGTGGTGATCCCCGCGTCGAGGGCGGCCCGGACGCAGGCGTTCGCCGCGTCCTCCTCGACCTGTGAACCGTGGGTGATCCAGTTGCCGTACGAGATCTCGCTGACCATCAGGCCAGAACGGCCCAGGTGTCGGAATTCCATGCCCCGACCATAACTCCGGTGGATCACGATCGCCGAGCGACGACTCAGAGCACCGGGTTCGCGTCGGTCAACAGCCGGTCGATCTCCTCCAGCACCGCCGCGCGATCGGGGTGCACCAGGTCGATCAGCGGCCCACCCCGCCGGTCCAGCGCGCCCCACCGACCGCTGCCGCTGACCACCAGGAACGCCACCGGGTGGATGACCACCATCGGGTACGACGGCTGGACCAGCACCGCGCCGGTCCGGTCCACCACACCGCGCCGACCGGCCACGTCGACGACCACGAGACCCTCGTCGGTGAAGCCGTCGACCGGACCCGCGTCGGTCAGCTCGGTGACGAAGCCGTGGTATCGGGTCGGCACCACGATCCGGCCGGTCCGGTCGACCGCGCCCCACCCCTCGCGCTTCACCGCGGCCAGCCCTCGGCGGAACGGCCGTACGTCGGCGAAGTTGGGCGGAACCTGCACCGCGCCGGTCGGGTCGATCGCCGTCCACCCGCCGTCGGTGACCACCCAGGCCAGGCCGTCGCTGAACGGGCGCACCGCCCGGTACGAGGGCGGGATCACCGTCGTACCCAGCAGGTTGATCAGGGACCACCGGTCGGTGTCCGGCCGCCGGACCCAGGCCAGCCCGTCGTGGAAGGGCTGCGCCTCGGCGTACCGGGCGGGAATGACAACGTCGCCGGCGTGGTCGGTGTAACCCCACAGCGGTCCGTCCCGGTCCGGCTGCGGGGGCCGGTCACGGTCGAGCACCTCTTCCCGACTCCGGGGGTACGGCCCGAAGCCGTCGGCAGAAGCCCGCGCGGTGACCGCGTCGAGGGCCACCCGGATCCGGTCCAGCAGCTCGGCGTCGCCGGCCCCGCGCAGGTCGAGCGCCCGCTCGAAGTGGTGGCAGGCCTCCATCAGCCGGCCCTGGTCATAGCAGCACCGCCCGGCGTGCTCGTGCAGGGCGGCGCGCAGCCGGTCGGGCAGTTCGATCGAGTTGGCCTCGGCGAAGAGCTGGTCGGCCTCGGCGTAGTCGCCCCGCCAGCGCAGCACGTGGGCCAGCCGGGCCTGGGCCAGCGCGGTCCGGCGCAGCTCGCCGGTGGCTTCGGCGTAGGTGAGGGCGAGCCGGCCGTCGGCCAACGCGTCGTCGAGGTCGCCGAGGATCCGCGAGGCGACCGCGCGCAGACTCAGCAGCCGCGCACGGGCCTTGTTGTCGACGGCCGAGCCCAGCTTCTCGGTCAACCGCCGCCGGATGGCCCGCATGGCGTCCGGCTCCGTCAGCTCCTCGCGCAGGGTCACCGGGTCCAGCCGCCAGCGGTACGCGGCCAGGACCTGCTCCGGGTCGCCCTGATCGGCCAGCGAACGACGGGGCGGCTCCGGCGCCGTGGCGGGCGGCGCCGACACCGGCGCGTCCTGGTCGGACGACCCGCTGCGCGGCCCGGGAATGCCAGCGAGCGGTACGGCGGAGACGGGCGCGGCGGGTGGCGCGGAGACGGGCGTCGCAGGTGGCGCGGACACGGGTGCCTGCGCGGCCGGCGGTGCGGAGACGGGCGGTGCGGAGACCGGCGGTGCGGAGACGGGTGCTTGCGCGGCCGGCGGTGCGGAGACCGGCGGTGCGAGTGCCGCCGGGGGTACGGGCTCCGGTGCGGGCGGTGCGGACACGGGCGCCGTCGCGGTGGGCCGTTCCGCCGCCGGCTCGGGCGGCGGCGTGCGCGTCGCCTCGGTCGCCGGACCGGACCCGGCCGGGTCGGCATCCGGGTCCGGGCTGGCGGTCGATGGGTACGCGTTGCTCGACGCGGGCGGCGCCGATGCCGGCCGGTCCCACGGTCCGGCGTCGGCGAGGCGGTCCCGCGACGCGTCGGTGGATGCGTCGGCGGTCGGCGCGCTCGTCGCACCAGTGACCTGGCGGATGTCGTCGGGGGCGAGGTCGCTGTGGTGCCCCGACGCCTCTGTGTACGGCTCACCGCCGAGCGGACGGTGGATGTCGCCCGACACCGGCTCGGCGGCCGCCGCTGCGTCGTCGGCATCGTCGACCAGGTCGTCCGACCAGGCGCGTGGAGCACCGGAGACCGGGTGTGCCGGCGGTCCGGAGATCGGCTCCCGTCCGTCGGTCGGGGTCGGTTCGGTGGACGGCTCCACGTGGGTGGCGAGGTCGTCGACCCGAGGGCGACGCTCAGCGTCGGCCACCTCCATCGGGGTGGCCGAGGCCGGCGGTGCCGAGACGGGCCAGGCCGAGTCGGGCGGTGTGGTGCCCGGCGGTGCCGAGACGGGCCAGGCCGAGTCCGGCGGTGTGGTGCCCGGCGGTGCCGAGACGGGCCGTGTCGTGTCCGGCGGCGCGAGGGCTGGCGGGGCCGAGACGGGCCAGGCCGAGTCCGGCGGCGCGGAGACAGGCGGTGCCGAGACAGGCTGCGCCGAGGCGGGTGGGGCGGGGCGTACGGCGATCGGATCGGCTGGTGGTGCGGACACCGGCCGGCTCGGTGGTGGGGAGACCGGGTCGGCGAGCGGTCCGGAGATCGGTGTCGCAGCGGTCTCGACGGCCGAGTCGGGCCGCCGGTCGGCTGCGGGGTCGCTGACCAGCGGTTGGGCGGACGCCGCCGACGGGACGTGCGCGTCCTCGGCGTGTGGCGAGCCGGCCGACCCGTCGCCGGGCTTCCAGTCCTCGGTCGTCTCGGCGACGGTGGTGGTCTCGGGTTCCTCGGTCGGCCGCTGGTCCGCTGGTGTCTCGTCCTGGTCGGACACGACCGGCTGGGCGCCCGGGCTGAACCAGGCTGCCGGCCCCCGGGCCGACGCCTCCGCTGGCTCCGCAGCGGTCGGCACTGGCGCTTCCGAGGGCGCCGGGGGCACGTAGCGACGCGGTACGCCCGGGGCGATCGGAAGCGCCGGCTCGGCATCCGGCGCGGGCGCCGAGGACGTCGGCGTCACGGGGGTGGGGGGCTGCTCCGGCCGCTGCCAGGACGGTGGGGGAGCGACCGGCGGGCGGTCATCCGCAGGCGGCGAGGGCCGCTGCCCAGGTGTGGGTTGTGGGGGCTGGTCCTGCGGGGCGGGACGGGCGGGCGGCGCCGGGTGCGAGCGGTTGTCCGGGCCGGGATAGCGCGGTGGCGCGGTGGCGCGAGGGTCGGCAGTCGAAGCCGGTTCGGTGGGTGTGCGGTGCTCGGGCCGCTGCGGCGACTCCGGCCGCTCGTCCGAGGACGGAGGATCCACCGGGGCGGGCAGGAACTCCAGCCGCAGCCGGGCGGCCGGTGGACCGGAGACGGGGACGTCCGCCGGGGAGACCGGTGCGGCGGACACCGGCCGGTCGCGCTCCGGACGACCGGACGACGTGGATGGTTGCCACGCGTGGTCCGCCGAGGCGGGGGAGACGGGTGCCGCGGACACCGGCCGGTCCGGGCCGGGCGCGGCGGGCGAGACGGGTGCCGGCGACACCGGTCGCTCCGGCGAGGCCGGACGAACCGGGGTCGCCCGGCCGGTGCCCGGTGCGGCGGGGGAGACGGGTGTGGGCGGGACCGGGGTGGCCCGGCCGGAGGTGGGCGGCGCCGTCGCGGCGGGACGCGCGGGCCGTTCGTCGTACCGGGGCGGCTCCGCCGGTGGCCGTGCGGGTCGCGTCGCCGGCCGCGGCGGGACCTCCGGCTCAGCGCCGCGGTGCGGCTCGGGCCGGTAGCCCGGCTCCCGTCTGCGGTCCGGGTGCACCGGACCGGGCGGCGGCCAGGGCAGGCCGCCACCCGACCGGGGGCCGGGCTGCGACCGCGGCTCCTCGCGGTAGGTCTCCTCGCGGTACGGCTCCTCGCCGTACCGCTCCGGCCGGGCGTTCTCGCGCGCGCGACGGTCCGGGTACGCCTCGGTGCGGGCTGCCGCCTCGCGGGGTTGCTGCCGGTGCGGCTCGACATCGGGACGGCGGCGCTCGTCGTCGCGGCGGGGCTGTTCCGGTGCCTCCGGTTCGGGGCGGCGCCGCCGTCCGCCCTCGGACGTCTGTGGCGTCCCGAATGCCTCGTCCGGCCGGCGCTGCCGGTCGGTGGACGCACCGGGGCCAGCGTCCACGCGGGACCGGCCGTCGGCAACGCCCCGCTCCGGGCGGCGGGCGTCGTCGGGTAGGCGTTCTGAGCGGCGGGCGTCGTCGGGCAGGCGGTCGGGGTGGCGGGCGTCGTCGGGTAGGCGTTCCGGGCGGCGGGCGTCGTCGGGTAGGCGGTCGGGGTGGCCGTCGGCCCGGTAGCGGGAGCGGCTGTCCACGGGTGCCCACTGGCCGGCCCCCTCGGCGGCCCAGCCGTCGGTCGGGCGGCCGTCGTGGCCCCTGGCCGGTGGGGTGCCGTACCCGTCGCCGGGGTGCCGGTCGTGACTCGCGGCCGGCCGCTCCGACGTGCCGCGCCGGCGCGGCGCCTCGTCCGGCTCGGGCACCCAGCCGGAGTCACTGCGCGGTGCGGGGGAGTAGGGCCCGGGGGAGACGGGTGGCGCGGTCGGGTACGCCCGGTCCCGGTCGGCCGGCTCGTGTCGGGGCGGGCGGCCGTCGTACCGCTCGGAAGTGGGCTGCTCGCGGTGCCAGGCGGCCTCCCGAGCCGGTCCCCGGTCGTCGTTGGGTCGCCGGTCGGACCAGGCGGTCCGCCGGTCCGACTCGGGGGAGCGGCGCTCCTCCCGTCGGGGCGGCTCGGGGAGCGGCCGGCGGTACGGCTCATGGTCGTACTGCGGGGTCTCGGGTCGTCCGTGGTGCGTCGTGTCGACCGGGCGCTCGTCGCTGCGTGACCAGCCGTAGGAGGGTGTCCCGCCCGGCTCGTCGTCCGCCCCCCACCGGCCGTTGGGGGCAGACTCGCCCGGAGGCTCGTCGGCCCAGGAGCGGCCGAGGTAGGTGCCGTCCGGTCGGGTGGGCGCGAGCGGCGGCACCTCGGTACGACCGACAACTGTCGCCCGTCCGCGCGGCGGTGCCGGCTGGTGGGTGACGCCGATGTCGCCGGGGTAGCGCTGGCCGGGGAACTGGGGGTGCCACTCGGTGGTCGGCTCGACCACCCAGGACGGTTCGTTCGGGTCCCGCCACCGGTCGGTGTAGCGGCCGTTCATCCGTTGAGCCCGTCGCCACACCCGGCCGCGTGGCCGCTCCCCGTCGACGGTGAGGTGGCCGCGGTGGTGCCTCGCTGGCCCATGGGCGTCCGGTCGCCGCCTGCCACGCCCCGGTGGCCGGCTCGCGTCCGCTCGCTCACGGCGTTGTCACCTCGTTGCACATTGTCGCGCTGGGGCCTCGCGTGCCGGTCGGGTCGCCCATTCCGGCAGGGCGTGGCTGCGGATGGAGGGTAACGGCGTGGGCTCGTTCACCGCCACTGTGGCACCGCCCACGAGCGCAAACGTTATCCGATGGTTCCGGACATTTGGGTCGATAACCCAATCTGACCTTTGACGATACCCCACCCGCCGGCCGGGTGGACCGGAGCATCGGGTCAGGGATGCTCCATGACGAGGACGGCGAAGGTGCCGGGGACCAGCGCCTCGTACCGGTGCGGTGTGTCGCCGGGGAACGTCGCGTAGTCACCCGGACCGAGGTCCACGGTGCCCGCCTCGGGGCCGACGCGCAGCCGTCCGGCGGCCACCACCACGTGCTCGACGCTGCGGGGGGTGTGCCCGTCCGCCTCCCGGACCGCGCCCGGCTCCAACTCGATCAGGTAGACGTCCCGGCGCAGGTGCGCCGTGCCGGCGCTGAGCAGCGTCCCGGCGAAGTCGGCCTGTTCGGAACGGACCCGGGGCCCCTCCCCGGCGCGGATCACCCGGATGTCGACGTCCGCCGGCTCCACGAGCCGGCTGAACGGTACGCCCAGCGCCACGCCGAGCGCCCAGAGCGTCTCGACGCTCGGGTTGCCGGTCCCCGACTCCAGGTGGGAGATCGTCGACTCGGTCACCCCCGCCCGATGGGCCAGCTCGGCCGGCGAGATCCCGAGGCGCTCCCGTTCGCGGCGCAGGGCGGCAGCGATGGTGGCCAACGGGGCAGCCGGTTCTCCAGGCATGCGTGTTCGCTCCATTGAGCCTTTTCCAACCTGATCTTGCAGGTCAGGGACGGTGTGCGTAGCCCGGTGATCGATGAGGGCGAGGCTCCAGGTAAGACAGCAAATCGACC
>NZ_JBEXIA010000057.1:0-26849 GCF_040608335.1 Micromonospora sp. NPDC005194
CGGTGATCATCTGGGACTGCAACGGCCAGTCCAACCAGCGGTGGCGGCTCAACGCCGACGGCTCGATCACCGGAGTGGGTTCGGGCCGGTGCGACATCTCCGCCCACCGGGTCAGCCTGATTCGGTCGATGGACCGGGCGACCACAAACCCGACCGCTATGTTCGGTTTAATCCAGATATAGCCGTTACGGGAGTGAGCCCATGTCGCACCACCTTGACACCCCCCTCGCCGCCCAGGGCGGTCAGCTCTACATCGACGACCTGTACGTCTTCAACGGCGACCGCACCACCGTGTTCGTCATGGACGTCAACAGCTCGGTGACCAAGGCCGACATCAAGCGCGGCTTCCACGCCGAGGCCCGCTACGAGTTCAAGATTCACTTCAACGGCTCGGACCTGGAGGAGCTGGCCTACCGATTCGCGTTCGGCGAGCCGGACGGCAACGCCACGCAGACCCTGGAGCTGTACGAACTCACCGGCGCGGACGCCCGCGATGACGCCGCCATGGGAACCCCCATCGCCCAGGGCAGGACCGGCGAGGTGACGACCGGGCAGCGCGTACGGATCTGGGCGGGCCGGATCACCGACCCGTTCTACGTCGACCTCGACGAGCTCGCCACGATCAACGGGGCGGTCAAGAACGGCGCGCGGGTGGACCGCTCGGCGTGGCGGGTCGACCAGGCCAAGAACAGCTTCGCCGGCACCACAGTCGAGTCGATCGTCCTGGAGGTCTCCCACGACGAGCCGCTGCTGCGCGAGGGCACCGAGATCGGCGTCTGGTGTCGGACCCTGCTGGCCACCGACGCGGGCGGGTGGCGGCAGATCAACCGCGCGGGCCACCCCATGATGTGGCCCATCTTCTGGCCGCACGACACCGACTTCTCAGACCCGGCGAACTTCCGGCACCCCAGCCAGGACCTGCCCGAGGACGGAAAGGAGATCGCCACCGCGGTCGCCGGGGTCGTCGCGGCGAACGGCACCGCACCGGACCCGCAGGCGTACGGCTGGAGCGTCGCCCGGCAGCTATACCCGGACGTGCTCTCGTACACCGTCGGTACGGCCGCGAACTACGGCTTCGCGGTCCGCAACGGCCGCACCATGGCCGACAACGCGCCCGAGGTGATGTTCTCCCTGGTCCTCAACACCGGCACCACCTCGGGCCTCACGCCCGACGTCACGAAGGCCGCCCGCGCCGACGCGTTCCCGTACGTGGTGCCGGCCTGACCCGCATCCCATGGGCGATTCACGACGACGCGCCCAACAGCGGACCGACCTCCTCGGTCACGCCGAAGAGGTCGGTCCGCAGGCGGTGCGGCGGTCAGCCCGCGATGTCCCGTGGGTCGCGGCTGCGCGGGTACGTGTTCTTCTCCCCGATCGTGCCGTCCTGCTTCTTGATCACGTGCTCGACGCCCCGGTCGGCTGCCATCTCGCGCCCCTGCGCCTGCGCGTCGGCCTTGGAGTCGTGCGTGCTGCTGGCCCGATCGTTGCCCTCCGGACGGTTCTTCCACTGCCCGTCTTCCTGGTACGTGTCGACGTCACCCTTGACCATCGCCGGCTCCTTCCCTGCGTCCGAACTGTCACCAGTCCAGTGCCCCGAGCCGTGGTGGACAAACCCGTGGTCCTCAGGAGACGGCCGGGCAGTTCTCGCTCACCCGCCGAAGTATCTGTTCGCGTTCGTCGGTGGTGATGCCCGACGGCGCACCGCCGAAATGGGTCTCGACCTTGTCCCAGCCGCGTCGCTGCTCGTAGTGCAGGTGCGGAGCGCCGGAGTCGCCGGTGCTGCCGAGCCGCCCGATCTGCTCACCCTGGGCGACCTTCTGACCGACCTCGACCAGCGGCGGTTCGAGCAGGTGCAGGTACTGCGTCTCCCACTTGCCACCGTGATCGATCTTCACCCAGTAGCCGCCGCCGCGACCGCGCGGGCCTTCCGGATTCTCCGGCGTACGCCCACCCAGTGAACCGTTGATGCCCGCCACGGTGACCGTGCCGCCGTAGGACGCGAGCACCGGACGCCCCCATGCCTCGCCCTCGATGGGGAACAGGTCGACGTCGAAGTCGTCGTGACCGGGGTAGGTGCTGAGCTGCCACGTCTCACCGCAGGCGACCGGCATCTGAAAGAGCGGACGGGGACCGGCCGGCCGCAGCAACGGCACGACCACCACGGCGACGCCCAGCACGGCCGCCGCCACGACGAGCGCGAGAAGGACGGGGATCAGCCGGCGGCGGAGGCGGCGGTGGCTGCGGGCTCGGGTGGGGCGGCCGGTCGTCACCGGCCCGAGCATGGCAGACGCCGGCAACGCCGCGATCGCGGGTCGCGCGCATACCCAGGTGACATTGCAGTTGCATCGTAACGGGGCTACGGTGGTTGCGATGCAGTCGCATTGCAACTGGAGGGCGTCATGTCCGTTATCGCGTTGTCCGAGGTGACCGCCGAGATGGTCGACCTGGTCGGTGGCAAGGCAGCCGGGCTGGGCGAATTGATCCGGCGCGGCGAACGCGTCCCCGAGGGTTTCTGCGTCACCACCGAGGCCCATCGGCGCGGCGTCGTCCCGGCGGCGGAGATCATCGCCGCGTACGGGCGACTCGGGGCCGGCCCGGTGGCGGTGCGCTCCAGCGCCACCGCCGAGGACCTGCCGGACGCCAGCTTCGCGGGACAGCAGGACACCGTCCTCAACGTCACGGGCGGCGCCGAGTTGATCGCCGCGATCGGCCGGTGCTGGGAATCGCTGCACAGCGACCGGGCGACCGCCTACCGCGAGGCCCGCCACATCGAGCACCGCGAGGTGCGGATGGCGGTCATCGTGCAGCGCATGGTCACGCCCACGGCGGCGGGGGTGCTCTTCACCGCCAACCCGCTGACCGGCTGCCGCGACGAGATGGCGGTCGACGCCGCGCCGGGTCTCGGCACCACAGTCGTGGACGGCGCGACGGCCGTCGACCACTACGTCCTCGACGGCGTCGCGCGGCACGACACGGGGTGCCTGACCGCCGCGCACCTGGAGCGACTGCGGGCCACCGGTGAACGGTTGCAGGACCACTTCGGCTGCCCGCAGGACGTGGAGTGGGCGATCGACGCGGACGACGTGCTGTGGTTGCTGCAGTCGCGCCCGATCACCAGCCTGTTCCCCCTGCCACCGGCCACCGGCAAGCCCCTCCCCCGCGTCTTTCTGGAGTTCGGCCACGTCCAGGGCATGCTGCAACCGGTCACCCCGATGGGCATGGCGACCCTGCGGGCGCAGATCACCGCGATGCTCGCGGCGCTCGGCGTCCGGGTGGAGATCGTCGATATCGGCGGACGCCTCTACGGCGACCTGACCGACCTGGCCAGGAGCCGGTCGTCCCGCAGACGGCTGGTCAAGCTCATGGCTGTCGACTTCGGCCCCCGGGCACAGGCGGTGATGCAGCACGTCCTGGCGGATCCGCGATTCGCCCCCACCAGCGGCGGCACCGGACGCGGTGCGGGACAGGGTGCGGCGTCGCTGCGGACGGCCGGCCGCGCGGTGGTGGGGATCGTACGCGCGCTGGCGCGCCCGGACGCCGCACGGATCCGGATGTTCGAGGCGATCGAGCAGCTCAGAGTCCGGTCGGTCGCCACCGACGACCTGCGGACCGCGGCCGACCGGCTGCGCTTCCTCGAAGCGCGCGACGACAGGGACGACAGCGACGCCATCATGTGGCCGATCGTCGCCGGGATGCTCGCCGCCGCGATGCCGGCCACGCTGCTCAAGGGTGTCGCCGACCCGGGCGAGATCCACGCCGTGCTCGGCGGGATGCCGCACAACGTCACCATCGAGATGGACCTGGCGCTGTGGCGGCTCGCCCAGGGCGTGGGTGAGCACCGACGACTCCTGCTCGACACCCCACCGGACGAGCTGGCCGCCCGCCACCTGGCCGCAACGCTGCCCGACATCGGCATGGCCGACTTCCTGGACGCGTACGGCCACCGCGGTGTCGCCGAGGTCGACGTCGGCGTGCCGCGCTGGGCCGAAGACCCCACACCGGTCTTCGCCGCGCTCGCCAACTACCTGCGTGTCACCGATCCGGGGCAGGGCCCCGACCAGCGCTTCCACCGCGCCGCGGCGGCGGCGGAGACGGCGCTGGGAGAGCTGGTCACGCGGACCCGTCGGCGGCGCCCGGTGCGCGGCCGGGTCGCCGGGTTCCTGCTGCGCCGGGCCCGTTCGTTGGCCGGCCTGCGCGAGGCCGGCAAGTTCGCCGGGTTGTACCCGCTGCGGGAGAGGCGCCGACAACTGCTGCTCATCGGGGCGGACCTGACCGGCGCCGGGCTGCTGGAACAGCCGGACGACATCATGTTCCTGACCCTCGACGAGGTGCGCGCCGCCGTACACCAGGATGTTGATCACCGCGGCGCCGTCGCGTCCCGACGGGCCGTGCACCGCCGGGAGCTGCGTCGCCGGTCGGTGCCGGTGGCGTTGCTGTCCGACGGCACCGACGTCGAGACCGTCCTGCCGGCGGCGTCCGCCCTGGACGGGACGCTCCTCGGCGTGGGGGCGTCCGCGGGCCGGGTCACCGGCCCGGCCCGGGTCGTCCGCGACCCGGCCACCGCCCACGTCGAGCCCGGCGACGTCCTGGTCGCCGCGACCACGGATCCCGGTTGGACCCCGCTGTTCCTCACCGCCGCGGCGCTGGTCACCGAGACCGGCGCGATCATGGCGCACGGCCCCACGGTGGCCCGGGAGTACGGCATTCCCGCCGTCATCTGCGTGCCGGACGCCACCCGGACGATCTCCACGGGGCAGCTCGTCACCGTCGACGGCGGCGCCGGCGTCGTGACCGTCCACTGACCACCACCTGAACCCCGAGGACGACGAGATGACCGACACGAGGACGCCGACCAGGGCGAGAGTGGAACCGCTGTTGCGTCGGGCGGCCGTGGCCGAGGCGGCGATGTGGCGCAGCCTCTACGTGTGGGCGCGGCGTCGTCCACTGCCGTTGGGGCCCGGCGGCGAAGCGTTCGGCTACCTCGGCGTGGTCAAGCCGATCCTCGGCATCTTCATCGCCCTGTCGGTCGTCGAGATCCCGATCTTCGACCTGATCGTCACCCACGTGGTGCCGTGGCGGCCGGCCCGCTGGATCGTGCTCGGCCTGGGCATCTGGGGCGTGCTCTGGATGGTCGGTCTCTACGCCAGCATGACCATTCATCCACACGTCGTGGGTGACACCGGCCTGCGGGTGCGGGTCAATTCGAGCATCGACATCTGGATCCCCTGGGCAGACGTCGCGGCGCTGCGCAAACGCCACCGCTCACTGCCCTCCAGCAGGTCCGTCCAGGTCGAGCAGGAGGGTGACCGGCGCGTCCTGCACCTCTCGGTCGGCAGTCAGACGAGCATCGACGTCCTGCTGCGCAGGCCGACGACCTTCGACCTGCCCACGGGCCGGTCCGCGCCGATGGACGAGCTGCGGCTGTACGCCGACGACCCCGACGGTCTGCTGCGCAGCGCCCGGGGCACGCCCGCGCCGGAGGCTGACCGCCGCACGACGGCGGCTCCCGGCCACCCACTGTGAAACGATCGAGGTCATGCCCAAGAAGGTCGATCACCAGCAGCGACGCACCCTCATCGCGGACGCGTTGATGCGGGTCGCCGCGGACCACGGCCTGGAGGCGGTCAGCCTGCGCCACGTGGCCACCGAGGCGGGCGTGTCCGCCGGGATGGTCCAGCACTACTTCCGCACCAAGGACGAGATGATGGCCTTCGCGTTGAGCGTGGTCCGCGAACGCAGTCAGATCCGGGTCACCGAGGCGGTGGCGGGCCTGGGCGAGAATCCCTCCCCCCGGCTGCTGCTGCGCACGATGATCGCCGCACTCCTGCCGCTCGACGAGCACACCCGCGACGACGGTCGGGTGGCACTCGCGTTCCTCGCGTACGCGGCGGTGCGGCCGTCGGCCGCGCCCAGCCTGCGCGAGGACACCGCCCAGCTCACCGCGTTCATCGCCAGCGTCCTGCCCGCCGGCCGTGGCGACGCCGCCGCGACGGGACTGCTGGCGCTCATGGAGGGGCTGGGCGTCCACCTGCTCGGTGGGCAGTACACCGCCGAGCAGGCCCTCGCCGCCCTGGACGCCCACCTCGACCTGTTCTTCGGCACACCGGCGACCACCTGAGCGTGTCTCCTCCAGGATTGCGCCATCTGGACGGCCGTGGCACTGTGCGGAACGTCGGTACCGGGAGGGGCGAGCGCGGATGTTGACTCTGCACAGGGTGTCGGTCGGCTACGGCGACACGCCCCCCGTCCTCCGGGACGTGTCGGTGACGGTCCGTCCGGGTCGGATGCTGGCGTTGACCGGTTCGTCGGGTGCCGGCAAGACCACCCTGCTCAACGCGATGGCCGGGCTGCTGCACCCGCGGGAGGGCACCGTGACAGTGGACGGGCAGGCGCTCCGCGACCGTGATCACGGGGTCGAGCACCGGATCGTCCTCGTCCCGCAGGACAACGGTCTGGCCCCGATCCTGACCGCGACCGAGAACCTGCAGGTCGCACTGGTCGCCAGCGGCGTGGCAGCGCCGGAGGCCCGCCAGCAGACCGCCGCGATGTTGGATCGGCTGGGCCTCTCCGGCCAGGCTGACCAGATGGTCGAGGAGCTGTCCGGCGGCCAGCAGCAACGTACGGCCATCGCTCGCGGTCTGGCGCTGCGCGGCGGCGTGCTGCTTGCCGACGAGGTGACCAGCGAACTGGACGCGGGCAATCGGCAGCGGATTCTGGATCTGCTGCACGACGAGGCATGCCGGGGTGCGGCCGTCGTGTTCGCCACCCACGACCCGGAGGTGGCCGCCGCCTGCGAAGCGGAGCTTCACCTCGTCGAGGGCCGGGCGGAGATCGTCCGGAATTGAGGAACCTCCCGTAACCGGCAGGTCTCAGTCCACTCGCAGGGGACGGTGAGCGTAGGGCTTCGCCGATACCATCACCGTCAATGCTGACCATCATCTGGGCAGCGCTCGCGGCCCGCCGGGCGCAGGCCACGGCCGTGCTCCTGCTCGCGTTGCTCGCCAGTGCCGCCGCCGCGGCCGCACCGAGTTACGTCGCCGCAGCCGGGCAGGCCCTGTGGCGCTACGAACTGTCCACCGCGCAGCCGAACGAGCTCCGGGTGCGACTCGCCGAGCCCGTCGAATATCCGGGGATGCCCGGCGATCCCAACAGGACGCTGTTCGCGGGCAAGGTCCGGGAGTTGACGCCGGCCGGTTTCGACGTCGTCCTGGGCGCCCAGAGTGGCGGTGTCGCCGCCGGCCGTGCCGGCACGGTGACCTCGAACCTCACCTATCGGGCGGGGGTCTGCGAACGGGTCACCGTGACCGGCGCCTGCCCCCGGGCCACTTCGAGGGGTCAGCTCCCCGAGGTCATGGTCAGCACGCACACCGCGGCGCGGCTCGGTGTCGTCGTCGGGGATCAGTTCACGTTCGGCGCGGTGCCGGTGCGCGTGGCCGGCGTCTACCAATCGCTGGACGTCAAGGATCCGTTCTGGCTTGGCGAGGAGATCATTCGGCCACCCGCGGCGGACTCGGCCAGCGGGTCGATCCCGGGCAGCGCCGAGGACGCCATCTTCAGCGCCGAGTCCGCACCCCTCGTCGACGATCAAGCGATCCTGTTCCGATCGACGGCTGATCTCTACGCCACCGAGCAGTTGTTGGACAGCCGATCGATACCGGACCTGCAGGCGACGCTCGCGGTGCTGAAGCGCGACGGGGGCCGTGCGGGTTACGGGGCCGGCACCAGCCTGCCCGGCCTGTTGGATCGCGTCACGCTGCAACGCGGGCAACTGGCCGACGGCGTGGCGCTGGGCGCGGGGCTGCTCGTTCTGCTCTGCTGGCTGGTCCTCTTCGTCGCGGTCGGTTCGGCGGCGGACCAGCGGCGACCGGAGCAGGGCCTGCTCCTGCTCCGTGGCGTACAGCGCCGACGCCTGTGGGCGCTGGCGATCGGCGAGCACGCCGTGCCCGTCCTGGTCGCGATTCCCCTCGGCTGTCTGGCCGGTCTGGGCGCTGCCACACTGCTCGCCGCGCACACCCTCCCGACCCACGTCGACGTCGCGGTGGACGCGACCACGATCGGATTCGCCACCATCGGCGCTGTCGGCGCGCTCGCCGCGGTGCTGCTGGCCCAGGCTCGGATGATGTCCGCGCCGGTCGTCGACCTGCTGCGCCGGGTGCCGGCACGGGTACGAGGGTGGCGGGCGACCATCGGCGACGTCGTCGCGGTGTCCATCGCCGTGGCCGCCGTGGTGCAGTTGCGCTCCGGCGGATCGCCCAGTGGCCTGGCGCTGGTGGCGCCGGTCGCCGGAGCGCTCGCCGCAGGTGTGCTGCTGGCGCGGGTCGCGATGATCGCCGGCGCCGCGGTGGGTGCGGCGCTGCTCGCGCGCGGCCGAACGGCGGTCGGCCTCGCCCTGGTGCAGGTGGCCCGGCAACCACGGTTCCGCCCGCTGATCGCCCTGCTCACCGTGGTCGTCGCCATGCTCGCCTTCACCGTCGCGACGAGTGAGGTCGCTTCGGCCGCCTACCGCGATCGGGCGGTCGTCGAGGTCGGCGCGCCGCGCGTCGTCGAGGTCGACGCGACGTCGCGTTCACACCTGTTGACCGCCGTGCGGGCGGTGGATCCCGAGGGCAGATTCGCGATGGCCGCGGTGGTGTCGGGTTCCCCCGCCGCAGCCGGCACACCGCTGTTGGCCGTGGACTCGGACCGGCTCGCGACGGTGGCCGCGCCGCATCCGTCCTACGGCGCGTCCCTGGCGGACATCGCCCGAGACATCCACCCAGCCGCGCCGGGGACACCCGTGCGGTTGCGGGGTAGCCAGCTCATCATGGCGCTCTCCGCCGACTTCGACGCCGAGGTCTTCGCCGGAAATCGGGTCCGCCTCGCGATCACGATCTCCGGGAGGAACGGCACCCGGGTGGTCCTCCCCCGCGACGACATCAAGCCCGGCCGGAGGGATTACGACCTCCAGGTGCCCGAGTGCGCGCAGGAATGCCGGCTGGTCAAGATCGAAATCGAAGCTCCCGTGGTGTCCGGGCAGCTCAAGGTCCAGTTCGAGGAATTGCGTGCCGCCGACGGCGACGGCCAGGGCGAGACGGTCGTGCTGACCGGCGCGCAGCTCGCCGATCCGCAACGGTGGCGGCTGCTCGATCCGGTTGACACGTTCCTCGGCGCCGCGAGCGGGCCGAAGGCGGCGCTGGCCCTCGAGATCGCGGAGAACCGGCGGTCGAAGCCGGCCGGCGTCGGTGTCGTCGATGCGCCGTTCCCGCTGCCCGTCTACCTGACCCGGTCGAAGGGAACGGCGGTCGGCGGCTCACACCCGTACGACGGTGTCGACGGGACACCGACCAACGGATCGGTTCGAGGTCTGGTCGACCGCCTGCCGCGGCTCGGCGGATCCGGGCTCATCGTCGACCTGGAGTACGCGGACCGACTCGCCGTCGCCAGCCAGAACGGCAGCGAGGAGGTCTGGTTGGCTCGGTCGGCTCCCGCGGACATCCTCGACCGGCTTCGCGCACAGGGTCTGGTCGTGCGGAGCGACCGGACGGTCGCCCAGGTACGGGAGGGTTTCGATCGGCAGGGGGCGGCGTTGGCGCTGCGTTTCAACGTGTTCGCCGCGCTGGCCGGGGTGCTGATCGGGACGGCCGGCATGGTGGCGACGGCTTCCGCCGACCAACGCGCCCGGGTGACCATGCTGGTGGCGCTCCGCCGGCAGGGCTTGCCGCCACGCGCCGTGCGCGGCGGTTACGGGTGGCCGGTCGTGTTCGCGGTGGGGTCGGGTGCACTCGTCACCCTGGTGATCTGGCTCCTCACCCGGGGCGGGCAGCGTCTGTTCAGTGACGGCCGCTCACCGGTCCCGATACCCGACTGGCCGGACGTCGGCCGGCTGCTGTTGTTCGCGGTGCCAGCCGTCATCGTGTTCGCCCTCACGGCGGTCGTGCTCGGTCGGATCGTCGCCGCCTCGGTGCGCCTCCGGAGCGGTCGATGACCGCCGCGCGGCAGGACGCGCCGGAGACCCCCGCAGAGCCGGCCGGGGGTGTGGCCGTCACCTGCCACCGGCTGATCCACATCTACCCCACCGCCACCGGCGACGTCGTCGCCCTCTCCGGCGTGGACCTGAACATCGCGGCCGGCGAGATGCTGGCGCTGGTGGGTCCGTCCGGCTCTGGCAAGTCCACGCTGGTGGCGATTCTCGGTGGGCTCATGCAACCCTCCGCCGGACGGGTCTACGTGGGCGACCACGAGCTGTCCCGGCTCTCGGCCAAGGGCCTGGCCGCCCTGCGCGGGGCCACGGTCGGCACGGTGCTCCAGGGCGCCGAACGCAACCTGCTGCCGTACCTGTCGCTGTCGGACAACATCTGGTTGGCGCAGCGACCCGCGGCACGCCTGGCCGGACGCCGGCTCGACCCACCGGAGGCGATCCTGGAACTGGTCGGTCTCGGCGGCGCCGGCGCGCGGCGGGTGAGCGACCTGACCCCGGGGCAGCGCCAGCGGGCCGCTCTGGCGCAGGGGCTCGCCGCCGGGCCCGGCCTGCTCCTGGTCGACGAGCCCACAAGTCAGCTCGACCAGGCCGGTCGCGACGACGTGCTCGCGGCGCTGGCCACTGTCAACGCGCAGCGGGGCACCACAGTGGTCGTGGTGACCCACGACGGCGAGGTGGGTGCCCGGCTCGGCCGAGCGGTCACCATCCGCGACGGCCGGGTCGGCGCCGAGGGGCGTGACGGCCGGGACTTCGCCGTGGTGGCCGGTGACGGCACGATCCAGTTGCCGCCCGAGACGTCGGCGGCCTTCCCGGCCGGCACGTTGTTCGAGGTCGACCACAGCGACCGAGCGATCACCCTGCGCGCCGTGGCCGCCCCGTCGTCCCTCGGCGGTGACGACGGGGCGGCCAGCGCCGGCGGCGAGCCCGACCACGCCCTCTGAATGGACCCGGCCGACTCAGTTCACCGTGGCAGCGGCCCGCGCCTTGCGCTGGCGCAGCTCGTCGGCGGTCATCAGCCAGGTGGAGTTCGTCGCCCCGAGACCGAGGAGCACCTGGTCGAAGCCGTTACCGTCGTTGTCGTCGGTGTAGCAGAGGCTCACCTCGCCCCACGGGGACGCGGCGATCGCCAGG
Source organism: Micromonospora sp. NPDC005194 (assembly GCF_040608335.1). Classification (NCBI taxonomy): domain Bacteria; kingdom Bacillati; phylum Actinomycetota; class Actinomycetes; order Micromonosporales; family Micromonosporaceae; genus Micromonospora; species Micromonospora sp. NPDC005194. The sequence goes on from NZ_JBEXIA010000057.1 coordinate 11,090, forward strand.
TGTTCCTGCCGACCCGTCGTGGTCTGGCTCAGGGCCTGGGCCGCCAGCCGACCGGTGGTGCTGCCGTCCGGGTTGAGGCCGCGCGCCCAGACGTCCGGGTTGGCGCCGGACACCGTCCAGCCCACCACGACGTTGTCCTCGTCGTCGATGCCGACCCCGGGCGCGACGGCCCCGGTCCCGGTGGACACCTGGACCTCACCGTGGCGGGCGGCGCCGGCAGCGGTGAACGAGCGCGCCCAGACGCCCCGGGTGCCGGTGTGGTCCGACTCCCAGCCGACGGTGAAGTCACCGGCGAACGTCGCCGCGACCGACGCCCGCTGCTGCTGCCCGCCGCTCTGCGCGTTGGCCGTGCGCCGGGACAGCACCACCGCGCCGTTCGACCGGGCCAGCCGGGTCAACCCGATGTTGTACGAGCCGTTGGCGTCGGCGTCCTCGTCCCAGACCACCAGCGCCTCGCCGGAGGCGGACACCGCCACGTCGGGGCGGTGGTGCGAGCCGGTCGTCTGCGAGGCCGTCACCTCGTACGCCTTGGCGGTGGCGGCGGTGTAGCCGGCGGCCTTGACGGTGGCCGGAGCGGTCGCCTGCACGTCCTCCCAGACGACGGTGAAGCCGACGCCGGCGGTGGTGGGCGCGCCGTCGGGGTCGACCGCCACCTTCGGCCAGATCTGCTGCCCGGCGTCGCTGGCGTTGGCCTGCCCCGAGCCGAGGATCGCACCGGCCGGTGACACCACCCGGTACTGGATGTTGTAGACGCCGTTGCCGTCTCCGTCGGCGGCCCAGACGACCACGGTGTTGCCCCGGTCGTCGATACCGACGTCCGGGCTGATGTGCCGCCAGGCGGCCCCGCTGGTGCCGCCGGTGGAGAGCTTCAGCTCGTAGCCGGGTGTGCCGTCGCGGAACAGGCGCAGGTAGATCTAGCGTAGAGGGCGTACCGGCGGCGGTAGTCGGCCAGCGACACGATCTCCGCGCCGACGTGCTGGCGCACGGCGGAGGTGTTGACGCCACCCTCGTAGATGTAGTCGCCGAGGTGCAGGATCAGCCCGGGGTTCTCCTCGGCCATCCGCCGGTACGCGGTGTAGTAGCCGGCCTCGTAGTGGGCGCAGGACGCGAAGGCCATGACCAGGTCGCGGCCGAAGGTGCCCGGGGCCGGCGCGGTCCGCGTACGTCCCACCGGGGAGATCTGCCCCTGGGCCCGGAACCGGTAGTGGTAGTCGGAGTCGGCGGCGAGGCCGCCCGCGACGACGTGCACCGAGTGGGCGTCGGCGTAGCGGGCGACCACCGAGCCGGACGCGACAAGCGACGAGAAGCGGTCCGTCGTGGACACCTGCCACTCGACCGTCACGTCGGCGTTGGCCATGCCGCCCTGCCCGTCGGCGTTGAGCGGCGAGGGCGCCAGCCGGGTCCACAGGACCACGCTGTCGGACGCCGGATCACCGGACGCCACACCGAGTTTGAAGGAGTACGGGACCGCGGCGCGGGCACCCTGCCAGGGTGTCACCGCGGCGCCAGCGGCAGCGCGTCCACTGAGGACGAATATGCGACGGCTCAGCCTTGTCATGGTCCATACCTTCGAGGCCGTCGATGAACGGCGAAGGCTGCGGCGCGGAAGCCGACGTGACGGGACGTCGACCGCGGCAAGGCGGTCAGGTGTCCTGGCCGCCGAGGTTGGCGGCTGGGCCGTCAGGTCAGCGGCGACGGCGACTCGGCACTGGGGATCAGCAGTTTCGGCGTACCGGACCCGTCGGCCGCGACGCTGAAGACGTCGGGCCGACCGTCGCTCTGGCGCAGTGTGTAGGCCAGCGTGGCGTCGTCGAGCCAGGCCGCCTGGTCGTCGACGCTGGTGGTCTCCGCCGTCGCGGTGACCCGCCCGGATGCCAGGTCGAGGACCGACAGCCGCCAACCCTTCGTCGGGTCGGCGTCGATCGCCTCCTTGAAGGCGATCCGGGTGCCGTCGGGCGACAGCGACGGGCACTCCACGTTCGTCCGCATCGTCTCGACGGTCCGGGCGGCCACGTCGCCGCGCACGAGGTACCGCCTGCCGCCGGTGGCCATGGTCGCGTAGAAGTGGTTGTCGTCGGCGGTGAAGGTGACACCCCAGTAGTTGATGTCGGGGCTGCGGTAGCCGCGACCGTCCCGCGTGACGGCGAACTCCTCCAGCGACGTCACGGTGGCGCCGGTGACGGTGTCGAGGATGCCGGTGCGGGTGGAGAAGCCGCTCGCCGTGTAGGAGTCGCCCCCGACGAACGTCGTCCAGGAGACCATCCGGCCGGAGGCCGAGACCCGGGCCCGGTTGGGCAGGCCGGGCACGCTGAGCGTCCGCTTCTGGCGCAGCGCCGCGTCGAGCACCACGACCTGGTACGACCACGCCGTCTCCGGCCGCAGGCAGACACCGGTGCCGGCGGCCGCGTACACCCGCAGGCATTCCAGACCCGAGACGGTACGCGGCCCGGCGGGATCGGCGGTCGCGACGCTGGAGACGTACCGGTCGGTGATGGCCAGCAGGCGCGGGCCCGGCGCCAGTGTGACCGCCTGGTCCCCGGCGGCGGTCGGCGGCGGGGTCCGGGCCGGCTCGGCGGCGATGGCGGCGTAGCCGGCCGCCACGCTGGCCAACAGCACCGCGCTGGCGGCCACCACGCCGAGCTTCGCCCGGGTCGACATCGCGCTCATGGGGACACCTTCCGGAGACTGGGGCGGAGCGGGGAGGCCAGCAGGAGCACGGTGACGACCAGGACGCCGACGACGGCCACGGCCGCCACCCGGACCGCCGTCTGCGGCCCCCACGCCTGCCAGGCCAGCCCGAACAGGACCGAGGAGACGAGGTACGCCAGCGCCTGCCCGGTCTGGACCAGCGCGATCCCGGTGGTCCGTAGCCGTGGTGGCAGCACCGGCCCGGCGAGCGCGATGAGCACGCCGTCGGTGGCCGCGTAGAACGCGCCGTACAGCGCCAGCGTCAACGCGAGCGCCGGCCAGCCGTGCGCCGGCCCGGACAGCAGCAGGTAGGTCGCGCCGAGGGCCACGTAGCCGCCCACCACCACCGGCAACCGCCCGATCCGGTCGGCGAGCACGCCGAGGGGTGCGGCGAGCACCAGGTAGGCCAGGCTGGTGCCCACTGCCAGCAGCGGGAACCACCGCAGGCCAAGGTCTTCCCGGCGCTGGAGCACCAGGTAGACGAAGCCGTCGCCGATGGTGGCCAGCCCGAGCATCGTCGCGGCCAGCAGCAGCCGACGGGCGGGCCGGCTGCGCAACAGGCCGAACGCCTCGCGGACGGAGACCCGGGGCTCGTCCGGCCCGTCGGCCGGCTCGCCGGTCGGTCGCTCCCGGACGAACAGCACGAGCACGACGACGGCCAGGACGGCGACGCAGAAGCTGGTGACGAAGACCGCGTCGTACGACTGCCCGACGACCAGCAGGACGGCGAACGCGACGAGCGGCCCGAGGAACGCGCCGACGCTGTCCATCGCCCGATGCACCCCGAACGCCCGGCCCAGGGCCTCGGGCGGGGTGGAGAGCGTGATGAGCGCGTCGCGGGGCGCGCTGCGCACACCCTTGCCGAGCCGGTCGACGGCGATGACGGCGCCGATCGCGGGCACCGACCGGCCGGCGAGCAGCAGGCCGAGTTTGGCGACGGCAGAGAGTGCGTAGCCGACGCCGGCGACCAGCTTGCGCCGCCGGAACCGGTCGGCGAGGAAGCCGCCGACGACCCGCAGCAGCGCGGTGGCGCCCGTGTGGACCCCGTCGAGCACGCCGAAGGCCACCGGGCTGAGTTGCAGGCCCAGCACCAGGTAGAGCGGCAGGACGGCGGCCACCATCTCGGCCGAGATGTCGGTGATCAGGCTGACCGTGCCGAGCGCGACCACGTTGCCGCTGACCAGCGCGAGCCGTCGGCGTCGTGGACCGGCGTCGGGCGGGTCGGTGACCGGCCGGGAGACGGACGACAGGTACACGCGCATCTCCTCTGATCGGTGGGCGACGGTCAGCCATCGTGACGATCCGGTCGGGGGCGTCACAAGGGACCGCGAGGGGCGGACAAACATGCGGTGGGTGAACACCGGAGAAACATCGAGATGTTTCGTTGCTTGAGCGTACTGTTCACCTGGCGGCAGTCCGCCGGTTCATCGACCTTCCTACATTCCTTGCGCTTTCCACCCGCAACGAAGGGGTCCTGGATGGACATTCGAATCGCCCGCCCACCGGTCACGATCGGGACGGTCGCGGTGCTCGTCGCCGCCACCGCCGCCGTCGTCCTGACCGGCTCGGGCGCGGCCTCCGCGGCGAGCGTGACGTTCACGCCGGTCGCCGACACCTACGTCCAGAGCGACACGGCGTCCACCAACTACGGCACGTCCACGCAGATCGTGGTCGACAACTCACCCGCACGGCGGATGTTCCTGCGCTTCACGGTGAGCGGTGTCAGCGGCACGGTGACCAGCGCCAAGCTGCGGCTGCGCACGATCAGCGGCAACAGCGGCAGCGACGCCGGTGGCACGTTCCGGACGATGTCCAACACCACCTGGTCGGAGACCGGCACGACCTGGAGCAACCAGCCGACGATCGACGGGGCCACCCTCGGGTCGCTCGGCTCGGTCGCCGGCAACACCTGGTACGAGGTCGACGTCACCTCAGCGGTCACCGGCAACGGGACCTTCAGCTTCGGCGCGACCTCGACCAGCGGCGACGGCGCCTACTACGACACGCGGGAGAGTGGAGGCGACGCCCCGCAGTTGGTGGTCACGACCGGCACCACGACACCGCCGTCGGGCGATCCGGTCCTCGTCGGGGCCGGTGACATCGCCACCTCCGGCTCCGGTGACACCGCCACGGCGGCGCTGCTCGACAACATCTCCGGCACCGTCTTCACGACCGGCGACAACGTCTACGACAGTGGCACCACGTCCCAGTTCGCCAGCTACTACGAACCCACCTGGGGCCGGCACAAGGCGCGCACCCGCCCGTCACCGGGCAACCACGACTACAACACGTCCGGCGCGACCGGTTACTACAACTACTTCGGCACGACCGCCGGCCCGAGCGGTCGCGGGTACTACTCCTACGACCTCGGCAACTGGCACATCGTGTCGCTGAACTCGAACATCAGCATGTCGGCCGGGTCGACGCAGGAGCAGTGGCTGCGCGCTGACCTGGCGGCCAGCAGCAAGCCGTGCACGCTGGCGTACTGGCACCACCCGCTGTTCACGTCCAGCTCCAACCACGCGCCGTCGACCTCGACCCGCCCGCTGTACCAGGCGCTCTACGACTACAACGCCGACGTCGTGGTCTGGGGCCACAACCACGTGTACGAGCGGTTCGGCCCGATGAACCCCGCCGGCGGCTACGACGCCAGCCGGGGGATGCGCAGCTTCGTCGCCGGAATGGGCGGCGCCGACCACTACGGCTTCGGCACCATCCAGCCCAACAGCGAGGCCCGCAACAGCTCGGCGTTCGGGGTCCTGAAGTTCACCCTGCACTCCGCCAGCTACGACTGGCAGTTCGTGCCGGTCGCCGGGCAGACCTACAACGACAGCGGCACCGGCGCCTGCCACTGACCGCCTGATCCCGCCGCCCCCGCTACCGGGGCGGCGGGATCACCCCTCGCAGCGGCGCGCGACACCGCAGCACCCGCGGCACCTGCAACACCCGCACCGCCCCCACGCGATACCCGCGGCACCCCGCAGCAGTGGGCGCGGCGACTCGGCACTGCGGCAGGCGGCACGGCGGCACGGCGGCACGGCGGCACTGCGGCACGACGCTGCGGCAGGCGGCGCTGCGGCACGACGCTGCGGCAAGCGCGGCAGGCGGCACGGCGCTACGGCCGGCGGCCCAGTGTCCCGTGCGGTTCCCTGTAGAGCTGCCCCAGATATGGGCCACCCACCCGCCCGGCGCGGAAGTCGTCATGCCGGTCGAGTTCGCGGACCATGTGCAATCGCCAGCAGCACAGACCCCTGACCCTCGCCAGCGGCACGCACCCGGCCCCTCGCCAACCGCACGCCAGGCCGCAGACGAAGGACCGCACACCCATCACGACACCTCGCCGATGCAGATCTTGGACAGTTTCCGTTACGAGAAAACGGAAACTGTCCAAGATCTGCGGCATCGACAGCCCGACGACGCCGTCCGTCTCTACGGCGGGCCGTCCATGGACCGCGAAAGGGCGGCGTGACCGCGCCGCCGTCGTCGCCAGCACGACCATCGCCACCAGGACGGCCGTTGCCAACCGGCGCGGCCGTTGCCAACCGGCGCGGCCGTTGCCAACCGGCGCGGCGTTGCCACCGAACGACCATCGTCACCCAGCACGGCCATCGCCACCAGCAGGGCCGTCGTCACCCGGCACGGCCGTCGTCACCAGCACGGCCGTTGCCACCGGTTCGGCCGTCGTCACCAGGGCGGCCATTGCAGGCACGGCGGTCGTCACCGGCGTGGCCGCGAGCCCTGTTGCGTGCCGCGGGGTTGCCGCCCCATATCTGGGGCAGCTCTACAGCGCTTGAGGAAGGTGGGGCCGACTCCGGCAAGGCGCTTCCGGCATCGGCGCGAGCCTCCGTCGGCGGCGACGCGGCGCGGGCTTCTGTGGGCGCCGCAGCGCGGAGTCGACGTGACCGGTTAGCCGAACGCCCGCGCCACCGAACGCCCGCGCCGCCGAACGCCCGCGCCGCCAAACGCCCCGCGGCGCCAAACGCCCCGCGGCGCCAAACGCCCCGCGGCGCCTAACGACGTGTGCCCCTGCCCGTGGGACGGGTAGGGGCACACGTGTGCAGTGTCGTCGTGTCAGCGGGCCGTACCGGCGCGGCGCTTGTTGTAGACGTCGAACGCGACGGCGACGAGCAGGACGAGCCCCTTCACCACCGACTGCGTCGACTGGTCGATGCCCATCAGCTGCATGCCGTTGCTCATCACCGCCATGATCAGACCACCGACCATCGCGCCGACCACGGTGCCCACGCCACCGGTGACCGCCGCGCCGCCGATGAACGCCGCGGCGATCGCGTCCAGCTCGAACATGTTGCCGGCTGCGGGCTGCGCCCCGTTGGACCGCGACGAGTAGATGACGCCCGCCACCGCCGCGAGGAAGCCCATGTTGACGAACATCCAGAAGTTGACGGTGCGGACCTTCACGCCCGACAGCGCCGCCGCCGAGAGGTTGCCGCCGATTGCGTAGACCTGGCGGCCGAAGACCGTACGCCGGGTGAGCAGGCCGTAGACGAGCACCAGCACGGCCAGGATGATCAGCACGATCGGCAGCCCTCGGGCGTGCGCCAACTGCCAGGCGAAGTACATGAGGACCGCGCCCACCAGGACGACCCGGGCGACAAACAGCGGGAACGACTCGACCGGCTGCTGGTAGCGGATGCGCGCCAGGCGGGTGCGGAAGCCGCTCACCGCGTACCCGGCCACGGCGAGAGCGCCGATGAGCAGCGTGAACGCGTCGAAGCCCTGACCGCCGAGCAGCCCGTTGAGGAAGCCCGCCGCGACCTTCTGGTATTCGGCCGGGAAGGGCGACAGGGAGATGTTGTCGAGCACCTGCAGCGTGAGGCCCCGGAAGAGCAGCATGCCGGCCAGGGTCACGATGAAGGCCGGGATGCCGGCGTACGCCACCCAGAACCCGTGCCAGGCGCCGACCGCGACACCGACGGCCAGTGCCGCCACGATGCCCACCCACCAGGGGTGGCCCTGCTGGATCACCAGGACGGCGGAGACCGCGCCGGTCAGCGCGACCACCGAACCCACCGACAGGTCGATGTGCCCGCCGATGATGAGAATGACCATCCCGATCGCTAGCACCAGGATGTACGAGTACTGCAGGACGATGTTGGTGATGTTGCCGGGACTCAGCAGCACCCCGTCGGTCAGGAGCGCGAAGAGCGCGACGATGACGACCAGGGCGACGTAGATCCCGCTCTGCCGAAGGTTGTTCAACACCAGCGCCCGCAGGTCGCTCGTCCCACTGTGCAGGGCGGCGGCGGGTGTGCTGTCCGGGGGCGTCGGGCGCTCCGTCGAAGGGGTTTTGATGCTGGTCATCCGACGAGCTCCTTGTCCTTGGTCATCAGCTCCATGAGGCTCTCCTGGGTCGCCTCGCCGACCGGCTTCTCGCCGGTGATCCGGCCTGCGGCGAGGGTGTAGATGCGGTCGCACATGCCGAGCAGCTCGGGCAACTCCGACGAGATCACGATCACCGCCTTACCTGCGGCCACCAGCCGGTTGATGATCGTGTAGATCTCGTACTTGGCGCCGACGTCGATGCCTCGGGTGGGCTCGTCCAGGATCAGCACATCCGGGTCGGTGAACAGCCACTTCGACAGCACGACCTTCTGCTGGTTGCCCCCGGAGAGCTTGCCGACCACCGCCATGACGCTGGGCGTCCGGATGTTCATCTCCTTGCGGCTGGCCTCGGCAACCTTGATCTCCTCGTTGCCGTTCACCCAGCCCAGGTGGGCCAGCCGGTCCAGGGCTGCGGCCGAGACGTTGCGCCGGACGTCGTCGATGAGGTTGAGGCCGTAGCGCTTGCGGTCCTCGGTGACGTAGGCGATGCCGTTGTCGATGGCCTCTGCGACGGTACGGGCGTTGACCTCCCGCCCGCGCACGAAGAGCTTGCCGTGGATGTCGCGGCCGTAGGAACGGCCGAAGACGCTCATCGCCAGCTCGGTCCGGCCGGCACCCATCAGCCCCGCGATGCCGACGACCTCGCCGGCGCGCACCGACAGGCTGACGCCCTCGACGACCATCCGCTCCTGGGTCGGATGCCGCACCGACCAGTCCTCGATCCGCAGCACCTCCTCCCCGGGCGACGAGACGCGATCGGGGTAGAAGCTCTCGATGTCGCGCCCGACCATGCCCCGGATGATGCGCTGCTGATTCACGTCGTCGGCGCGCATGTCCAGGGTCTCCACCGTGCGGCCGTCGCGGATGACGGTGGTCGAGTCGGCGATCGCGGTGATCTCGTTGAGCTTGTGCGAGATCATGATGCAGGTGATGCCCTGCTCCTTGAGCTGCCGCAACAGGCCGAGCAGGTGCGCCGAATCGACGTCGTTGAGGGCGGCCGTCGGCTCGTCCAGGATGAGCAGGCGCACCTTCTTCGACAGCGCCTTGGCGATCTCCACCAGCTGCTGTTTGCCGACGCCCAGCTGGATGACCGGGGTGACCGGGTTCTCGTGCAGCCCGACCGACGCCAGCAGCTCGGCCGCCTCGGCGTTGGCCCGGTTCCAGTCGATGAGCCCGCCACGGCCACGCCGCTCGTTGCCGAGGAAGAGATTCTCGGCGATCGACAGGTAGGGCACCAGGGCGAGTTCCTGGTGGATGATGACGATGCCGTTGGCCTCGCTGTCCCGGATGCCCCGGAACTGCATCGGCTTGCCGTCGAACAGGATCTCCCCGTCGTACGAGCCGGAGGGGTGGACGCCGGACAGCACCTTCATCAGGGTGGACTTGCCGGCGCCGTTCTCACCGCAGATGGCGTGGATCTCCCCCCGACGCACCGCGAGGCTGACGTCCTCCAGCGCGGTCACCCCCGGGAAGGTCTTCGTGATACCACGCATCTCGAGGATGGTGTCGTCCATGGTCACTGTCCTCTGTCGGGTCTGGACGCGGTCCATCACGGCGTCGGGCTCGGCGGTTGTCCGCCGAGCCCGACGGGGTGACTTACTTCTTGGCCTGACCGGCGGCGACCTCTTCCGCCGTCCAGTAACCGGAGTCGATCAGCGTAGCCTTGATGTCGTCCTTGTAGACGGTAGCGATCGGCAGCAGGTAAGCCGGAACGACCTTGACGCCATTGTTGTACGTCTGCGTGTCGTTCGCCTGCGGCTGCTTCTTCTGCAGGAACGCCTCGGCGGCGTTCACGGCCTGGTCGGCCAGCAGGCGGGTGTCCTTGAAGACGGTCGAGTTCTGCACGCCGTCGTTGATCAGCTTGATCGAGGCGATCTCCGCGTCCTGACCGGTCACGACGGGCAGCTTCTTGGCGCCGCTACCGTAGCCGGCGTTCTGCAGGGCGGTGATGATGCCCCGGGAGATGCCGTCGTACGGCGACAGCACGCCGTCGACCTTGGAGCCGTCGTTGTAGCTGGAGGTGAGCAGGTTCTCCATCCGCTTCTGCGCGGTCTCCTGCTGCCACCGCAGGGTGGCGACCTGCTCGGGGGTGGTCTGCTTGGACTTGACCTTCAGCGTGCCGGCATCGACATACGGCTTCAGGGTGTCCATCGCCCCGCCGAAGAAGTACTGCGTGTTGTTGTCGTCGAGCGAGCCGGCGAAGAGCTCGATGTTGAACGGCCCCTTGGCGGTGCCCTTCGAGCCGTCCTTGTTCAACAGGCCGAGACCGACCAGCAGCGCGGTGCCCTGGGCGACGCCAACCTTGTAGTTGTCGAAGCTGACGTAGAAGTCGACGTCCTTGCTGCCGCGGATCAGCCGGTCGTAGGAGATGACCGGGATCTTCGCGGCCGCGGCGGCCTGCAGCTGGCTGCTGAGCGCGGTGCCGTCGATCGCTGCGATGACCAGGACGTCGGCGCCCTGGGTGATCATCTGGTCGACCTGCTGCGACTGGGTGGGGATGTCGTCGCCCGCGTACTGCAGGTCGACCTTGTAGCCCTTCGCCTCCAGCTTGGACTTCACCGCGTTGCCGTCGGCGATCCACCGCTCGGAGGTCTGCGTCGGCATCGAGACACCGATCGTCAGGTCCCCCGGCTTCTTGTCGCTGGTGTCGCCGCCGCTGCCGGCACCTCCACCACTGCATGCCGCCAGGCTCAGCGCCAGCGCCGCACTACCGAGAGCAACCAGGAATTTCCTGCTCACGGGCTTCTCCTCTCCCGATTCCCCCCGCTGACCGCCGGGGCCACCTGTCACCTTTCGGGTAGTGTTAGCGCTCACATAGGGCACGTCAACACTTGATCCGAAATACCGGTGTCACGGTCTCGTAACGGAGGCTTCGCCACCGAGGCGACCTCGCGAAACCGGGTCGATGATTGATCGACGGCCGCCAGTACGTGCCGGGATCGGCGGCCGCCGAGGCGCACGGCGCTGGCACGCCTCAGTGGCGCGGCGGGGCGACGCTGTCGCGGGCGACCAGGGTCGGGGCGATGGTCTGCCGCAGGGCACCCCCACCGATGCCCGACTCGATCTGGCTCAGCAACATCTGCAGGCTCGCCCGGGCCACCGCGTCGAAGTCCGGTCGTACGGTCGTCAGCGGCGGAATGAAGTACGCGGCCTCCGGCACGTCGTCGAAACCCACGACGCTGATCTCGGCCGGCACCCGCCGCCCGAACTCATGCAACGCCCGCAGCACGCCCAGAGCGAGGTGGTCGTTGGCCGTGAAGATCGCGGTCACCTCCGGCATCCGGGCGAGCATCTGCCCGCACCGGTAGCCCGACGCCGCCGACCAGTCCCCGTGCATCAGGGGCGGTGGGTCGATCCCCGCGGCCAGGAGCGCCGCCCGCCAGCCCTCGATCCGGCCGGCGCTGTCGAACCAGTCGGACGGCCCCGAGACGTGCCACACGGTGCGGTGCCCCGCGTCGAGGAGATGCTGGGTCGCCGCCCGCGCGCCAGCCACCTGGTCGACCGTCACCAACGGCACCGGCCGCTGCGGATCGCCGTCGACAGTCACCAGTGGAACGTCCTTGGGTAGCCGTTCCAGGGCCTCGCCGGCCGACTCGACCGGCGCGATGACGACGATGCCGGCCACCCGGTGCGCCAGGTGCCGCTCGACGGCTGCCGAGATGGAGCGGTGGTCGAGGTTGCGTACGCTGCCCACGCTGACCGCGAAGCCCTCCTCCGCGGCCGTCTGCTCCAGGGCGGCCAGCAGCGACGCCGGGCCGTAGAGGGTCGTGTTCTGTGCCACCACGCCGATGACCTGGGACCGGCCGGTCACCAGTGCGCGTGCGGCGCCGTTCGGGCGGTAGCCGAGTTCGGCGATCGCCGCCCGCACCCGCAACCGGGTCTGCTCACGCACGTTGGGGTGCCCGTTGAGCACCCGCGACACCGTCTGGTGGGAGACACCGGCCAGACGAGCGACATCTGTCATCGCGGGACCGTGCACGGCCATTTCACTCCCCCCGCCTGCAACCCGACCCGCGGCCCGTCGACGTTGACTGGAGCGGCCCGGCCCGGTCCCCCTCGCTCAGCCACCACGCCGGTGCTGAATCGCAGGTGACCAGCGCTGGATCGCCGACAGTCTACGCCAGGCACCGCCGCCAACACGGAACGGCTGAGCGTGAACGACATGGCGGGTGCCAGGTCCGGCGGCCAGCGCTCCGCGCCGCGCGTGCCGGCCGCCCCTGACCCGAGCCGGCACAGCGAACCGCCGCCCCGCTCGGCGCTCCTGGACAGAGCGCGGAACAGGGCGGCGGCGGGCCGGAGGCGGCGACGCGGACACCTTCCGCGGGGGGGGGTGTCCCTATGGGTTTCGTCAAGCGGCGATCGGCGTGGCTGGGCGGGGTTGGTAGGGGATCTTGTCGCGGAGCATGGCGAACAGGACGTCGCAGCGGCGTCGGGCGAGGCAGATGAGTGCGGCGTTGTGGCGTTTGCCTTCGGCTCTCTTGCGGTCGTAGTAGGCGCGGCTCACGGGGTCGGCGAGGGCGGCGAACGCGGCGAGGAAGAACGCGCGTTTGAGGTTCTTGTTGCCGCCTCGGGGTGGGTGTTCGCCGCGGATGCTGCTGCCGGATCGTCGGGTGACGGGTGCGAGGCCGGCGTAGGCGGCGAGGTGCCCGGGTGTGGCGAAGGCGGTGCCGTCGCCGACTTCGAGCAGGATCCGGGCTGCGGTCCTGACGCCGATGCCGGGCATCGAGGTCAGGACCGGGGCAAGAGGGTGAGCATCAAGCGTCCTCTCCACCTCTTTGGCGACCTGGTCGCGCTGGCGTAGAACATCGCGGAGGCTGTCGGCGAGGCGAGGCAGGATCGTTTCCGCCGCGGTGGTGCCGGGGACGGTGACGGTCTGCTCGTCGAGGGCAGCCATGATCTGCTCCACCAGGCGTTCGCCCATGCGGGGCGCGTGGACAGCGGCGATCGAGGCCAGCTTGCGGCGGCCGGCCTTGCGCAGCCCGACTGGACCGCCGCAGCGGGACAGCAGCTCCAGCACGGCCTTGTGGTGCACTTTTGGCCCGAGGACTCGTTCCAGGGCGGGATGGATTTGCGTCAGCAGTCCCCGGATGCGGTTGGACACGCGGGTGGCTTCGCCGGCGAGGTCGTCGTCGAAGCCGACGAGGACTTCCAGCTCGGCCAGAGCCTCGTCGCCGGTGTCGACCCGGCGCAGCGTGTGGGGCAGGGTGCGGGCGGCGTCAGCGATGACATAGGCGTCGCGGGCGTCGGTCTTCGCCGTGCCCGGGTGCAGGTCAGCGATGCGCCGCATCGCCAGGCCAGGCAGATAGGCCACCTGATGCCCGGCCGCCCGAGCCACCGCGACCGGCAGGGCGCCTATCGAGGCGGGCTGGTCGACCACCACCAGGACCCGACCGTGGCGGGCGAGTTTGTCGAACAGCTGCCGCAGCCGGGCCTCGGTGTTCGGCAACGCCGCGTCGTGCAGCCGCTTGCCGTCCGGCGCCAACCCGACCGCATGGTGATCACTCTTGCCGACGTCCAAGCCGAGATAGACGCCGTATCCGTCCTGCACCGCACCCGCCTCCACGCATCGCATCGTGGCCCCGGCCGCTGGTCCAGGCGTCGGACTGCCGGCAGCCACGTTACGAAGAGACCTACCCCAACACGGGTGGCCGTGTCCCTATCAGCGGTCCGCCGACGCCACCCGACCCGGCGACAACACCCCCCGGATCATGCGTACGACAGGGGCAGAAAGTCATACCGGGCCGGGCGACCGAGGGTCCCCGGCTGGGGACGATCAAAAAGGTAACGGGGGAGAGAGAGGTGGTCCGTTCGCGTCACCCGCGGACTACTCGTTGTGTGACCGGCGTCACGGTGTCGTCAGGTCGAACCGGCGCACGGTGACCGCGCCACCGAGCGCCTGTGTGGCGTGGTTGAAGATGGCGAACCGGTAGCCCATGAAGAACTGCCAGTTGTTGGCCAGGGTCAGGGCGTTGCCGAAGGACGTGAAGTTGACCCCGTCGGTGCTGTACGAGAAGCGGGCCAGCCGGCCGGACCCGGGTCTGATGTCGGCGTTGGCCCGCAACCAGATCCGGCCACCGGAGACGGCGGTGCTCGCCACCTCGCTGCCGGTGCTGGTGGTGTTCCAGTTGCCGTCCATCGTGAGCCCGTTCTGCATGACCAGGCGGGTGGACCCGTTGTCCCGCCGGACCCCGATCCACGCCGACGAGTTGCGCAACACCGCCAGGCCGGTGCGATCGCCGTCGCGCATGGTGGAGTAGTCCAACTCGATGGTGGCGGTCGAGGTGGGGCCCTGGATCCGGTGGGTCAGCGTGTTGCGCGCGGCGTACAGGTCGCCGGTGACCGTGGCGGTCTGCAGTTGCAGCCCATTGTTGACCGACCACCGGTTGTTGTCCGGGTTGTGGTTCCACTCCCACTGCGGGCCGAGGGTGGTGCCGGCGAACGTGTCGGTGCCGGTGAGTGGCTTCACCGCCCGGGGCGCGGCGGGCAGGTTCGGCTTCGGGTACGAGCTGCCCCACGCGCCGTTGACGGTCTGCAGCACCGGCCAGCCGTCGCCGGTCCAGGTGATCGGCGCCATGGCGGGCATCCGGCCACCGGGGTACGCGTCGACGAACGCCATGTAGTACCAGTCGCCGTTCTGGGTCTGCACCAGTCCGCCCTGGTGCGGCACGCCGCCACCGGAGATCGGGCCGGGCAGGTTGAGCAGCACCTGACGCTGCTCGTAGGGGCCGAACGGGCCGTTGGTCGACTTCAGCACGTACTGGCCGTTGGCCGGCCGGGTGAGCCAGATGTAGTACGCGCCGTTGCGCTTGTAGAAGCGTGCGCCCTCCAGCGTCCCGATGCTCGACGGCGTGCTGTAGACCTGCTGGCTGCGGACCTGGGTCTTTCCGTCGGCGGACAGCTGCGCGACGCTGATGGTGGTGTTGCCGTACGCGACGTACATGGTGTCGTTGTCGTCGATCAGCATGCCGGCGTCGTAGTAGCAGTTGGGGATGGTGGTGAGCTTGCTCCACGTCGAGTCGACGGCGGACGCGGTGTAGATGTGGGTCTGCGCGAAGTCGATGCACCCGGCCCAGTAGAACGTCTTGTTGCTCGGCCGGTAGTTCAACGTCGAGGCCCAGATCCCGTCGACGTACGCGTTACCACCGCTCATGTCGTACTTCGAGCCGAAGTCCAACCGGGGTACGGAGTGCCCGGCGTACTCCCAGTTCACCAGGTCGTACGAGCGCAGCACCGGAGCGCCCGGCGAGTAGTGCATGGTGGACGCCGACATGTAGTAGACGTTGTCGACCCGGATGATGTCGACGTCGGCGAAGTCCTGCCAGACCACCGGGTTCGAGTACGTGCCACTCGACGGGGGTGGCGTCGTGGGGGGCGGCGTGGTGGGGTTGCCCCCGCCGTCGACGCGCACGAGCTGCCACTGCTGGTTGGTGCCGTTCCAGTCGTCGTACTGCACGATGTTGCCACCGTCGGCGGTCGAGGCGCCCTGCACCTCCATCACCTTGCTGCTGTTGCGGTTGATCAACCGGACGTAGCCGCCGTCCGAGTCGGCCAGCTGGAACTGCTGGTTGGTGCCGTTGTTGTCGGTCCACTGCACAATCGCCGCGCCGTTGGCGGTCGAACGGTTGTAGACATCGAGCACCTTGCCCGACAACCGCGACTTGAGCCGGTAGTAGCCGCCGCCCGAGTCCACGAACTGCCACTGCTGCTGGTTACCGTTGTTACGCGTCCA
>NZ_JBEXIA010000058.1:0-26793 GCF_040608335.1 Micromonospora sp. NPDC005194
CTTCTCTGGCCGCGGGGGGGGGGGGGGGGGGGGGCGCCCCCCCTCGCCTCTCCCCCCCCCGCGGGGGGGGGCGCGCGGGGGCGGCCCCCCCCCCCCCCCCCCGGCGCCCGGCTCAGTCGTCCTCGGCGTCCGGGCCGGCGACCTCGACGCCGTCGCCACGCACCACGTGGATGCAGTCGCCCGGGCACTCCTTCGCGGAGTCGATCACTTCGAGGCGCAGGTGCGCGGGCACGTCCACCCGGCTGCCCGGCGCCATCCGCAGCTCACCGTCGACGCCCTTGACGTACGCCAGGCCGTCGATGTCGAACTCGAACACCTCCGGCGCGTACTGCACGCAGAGCCCGTCACCCGTGCAGAGATCCTGGTCCACCCAGACCTGCAACTGGTCGGTCGCGACCTCGGCCACCGGTGCACCCCCCATGTTCTCCCGTACCAGCCTCCGACGGTACCCGAACGCCCGTACCGGCCCGCCAGGCCACCCTTGGCGATCAAGGTTCGGTGACGAGGGTGTTGCGTGGGACCGAATCGGGCTCATAGCGGCTAGTGTTAGGTCAGAACGTTCAAGCCCCCCGGGGAGGTGGGACGTGGCAGCACGCAGCGACGACGCGGACTCGCGCGCCGCACGGTGGGAGAAGGAAGCCCACGATCTCTCCACGCAGGTCGCGTTCCTTCAGGAGGAACTCGCCCTGGTGCGGCGGAAGTTGACCGAAAGCCCCCGACACGTCCGGCAGCTCGAAGAGCGGCTGGCGGCCACCCAGGCACAGTTGGCGCGGCTGACCGAGAACAACGACCGGCTGGTGAGCACCCTCAAGGAGGCTCGCACGCAGATCGTCACGCTCAAGGAGGAGATCGACCGGCTCGCGCAGCCGCCGAGTGGCTACGGAGTCTTCCTGGCCAAGCACGACGACGGGACGGTGGACGTCTTCACCGGCGGCCGCAAGCTGCGGGTCGCCGTCTCGCCCTCACTGGACGTGGACGAGCTGCGCCGCGGCCAGGAGGTCCTGCTCAACGACGCGCTCAACATCGTCGACGCGTTCGGGTACGAGCGGGTCGGTGAGGTCGTGATGCTCAAGGAGATCCTGGAGGGACCGAACGGCGGGCCGGGCGACCGGGCGCTGGTGGTCTCCCACTCCGACGAGGAGCGCATCGTGCACCTCGCCGAGACGCTCATCGGCTCGGCGATCCGGGCCGGCGACTCGCTCATGATCGAGCCCCGCTCGGCGTACGCGTACGAGCGGATCCCGAAGAGCGAGGTCGAGGAGCTGGTCCTGGAGGAGGTGCCCGACGTCGACTACGGCGACATCGGTGGCCTCCAGTCGCAGATCGAGCAGATCCGCGACGCGGTGGAGCTGCCGTTCCTGCACGCGGACCTGTTCCGCGAGCACCAGCTCCGCCCACCGAAGGGCATCCTGCTCTACGGCCCGCCCGGCTGCGGCAAGACGCTGATCGCCAAGGCGGTGGCCAACTCGCTGGCCAAGAAGATCGCCGAGCGCCAGGGCAAGGAGAAGCACACCAGCTTCTTCCTCAACATCAAGGGCCCGGAGCTGCTCAACAAGTACGTCGGCGAGACCGAGCGGCACATCCGGCTGATCTTCCAGCGGGCTCGGGAGAAGGCCGGCGAGGGCACCCCGGTGATCGTGTTCTTCGACGAGATGGACTCGATCTTCCGGACCCGCGGCTCCGGCGTCTCCTCCGACGTGGAGAACACGATCGTCCCGCAGCTGCTCAGTGAGATCGACGGCGTGGAGGGCCTGGAGAACGTCATCGTCATCGGCGCCTCCAACCGGGAAGACATGATCGACCCGGCGATCCTGCGCCCCGGTCGGCTCGACGTGAAAATCAAGATCGAGCGACCGGACGCCGAGGCGGCGAAGGACATCTTCTCCAAGTACATCCTCTCCGGGCTCCCGCTGCACCCGGACGACCTCGCCGAACACGGAGCCGACCCCCAGGCCACCGTCGCCGCGATGATCGACGCCGTGGTGCTGCGGATGTACTCCGAAACCGAGGAGAACCGCTTCCTCGAAGTCACCTACGCCAACGGTGACAAGGAAGTCCTCTACTTCAAGGACTTCAACTCCGGCGCGATGATCCAGAACATCGTCGACCGGAGCAAGAAGATGGCCATCAAGGAGTTCCTCACCTCCGGTCGCAAGGGCCTGCGCCTGCAGCACCTGCTCGACGCCTGTGTCGACGAGTTCCGCGAGAACGAGGACCTGCCCAACACCACCAACCCCGACGACTGGGCCCGCATCTCCGGCAAGAAGGGCGAGCGGATCGTCTACATCCGCACGCTCGTCTCCGGCGGCAAGGGCGCCGAGGCCGGCCGGTCCATCGAGACCGCCAGCAACACCGGCCAGTACCTCTGACGGTGACACCACCGGGGCCCGGGACGCGACGCGTCCCGGGCCCCGCCCGTACCACCGGCACGTCGCCGGCATCCCACACGAGCCCCACCTGACCCGGTACGCTGTGGCGCCCCCACCCTCCGACTTTCCGAGGATCCGCGTGCCGTCCGAGCTGACCGTCACCGACCCACCGGCACCTCCCGCGGTCAACCCGGACACCCCGCCGCCCGCCCGCCCCCACCGCCGGCTGCTCATCGCGCTGGCGGCAGCCTGGCTGGTTCCCGCGGTGGCGTACCCCCTGCACCTCGCCTGGCTGCTGCCCCCGCTCGTGCTGCTGGCCACCGCCAGCCTGCTGCGCGGCGGCCGCACCCTGCTCGACCGGCTCATGCTCGCTGTGCTGCTGCTCGTCGGCGCCACCACCATCGCCGGTCTGCTCTTCTCGGTCTGGCCCTGGGGTCTGCACCCCGTCGCGGTCACCGGCGCCGCGCTGACGGCACTCACTCTCATCGCGGCGGCCACCGGTAGACGTCCCACCCTGCCTCGCCCCGGCTGGACCGACCTGCTGCCGATCGTCGCCACCGTCGCCACCGTCGGCTACCTCACCCTGCCCTGGCTGCGCGCCTCCACCCTCGCCGGACGCCTCAGCCTGCTCGCCCTCGGCGAGGACAACTTCCGCCACGTCGCCCTCGTCGACGCCATCGGCCGGCACGGCGGGTACGTCTTCCTCGACCCGGCCGGTTCCCGGGACGACATCGTCTCGTTGCTCGTCCGCTATCCGCAGGGCTGGCATTTCACCACCGCGCTCCTCGACGCGCACCTGCGCTCGGCCACCGGCACTCCCAGCGGGGTCAGCAGCCTCACCCACTACGGATGGTGGTGCTTCGCCACCCTCGGCCTCCTCGTGCTCACGCTGTTCTGGGCCGCCCAGCGACTGTCCGGTCCGCAGCACCCGCTGCACCGGGTCGTCCTGACCATCGTCATCGGCGCCCTCGTCCTCGGCAGCCAACTGCCCCGCCTGCTGATCGCCGGCTACCCCAGCGAGGTGCTCGGGCTCGCCCTCGCCGTCGGGCTGACCGCGCTTGTCGTACGCCCCCTCGCCGGCAACCGGGAACAACTCGTCCTGCTCGGGGCCCTGCTCACCGGAATCGGCTTCACCTACTACCTGTACCTCCCCCCGGCCGGGCTGCTCGTGCTCGGCTGGCTCATCGCGCACCGCCGCGAGCTGACCCAGGTCCGCCGTACGCTGCTCGGCGTCGGCCTGCTCACCGCGCTTCTCGCCCCGCTGCCCCTGCTGCTCGGCATCCTCGGCGCCGGCCAGACCGAAGCGCTCGACGCGAAAGCCGGCCCGGAACTCGCCGAGGCGTGGCACGCCCTGCTCGGCCTCACCCCGATCGTGCTGATCGGCCTGGTGATCCAGGCCCGCCGCGCCGACCGCGCCTGGCGCCGTCACCTCGCGGCCGTGCTGGTGGCCGTCGGGTTCGCCCTCGCCATCGCCCTGGCCAACATCGTCGCCGGCGTCCAGCCCGCCTACTACTTCATGAAGGGCACACACCTCGCCCTCATCGGACTGATCGTCGGCACCGCCGCCCTGGTCCGGCTGCTGCCCGTCCCGTCCGGCGGCGAGCGCGGTGTCCGCGCCGCCGCGATCCCCGCGCTCGCCGCCGCCCTGGCCGTGCTCACCGTCGTGACCCTCTGCGGGCTCACCGGTTGGCGCGGCAGCGTGCTCGTGGTCGACAAGCAGAGCTGGACCCAGCTGTGGGTCCGGCACAGCGTCGACAAACCGTCGAGAGTGGCCCAGGTCTGCGCCGCCGCGTACCGCCGTCATCCCGTCCAACCGGGCACCGTCACCGTCGTGCTGGACCGGGGCGGCTACCGCGGCTACGTCGAGTCGATCTGCCTCTCCGCCCTGCAGGGCACCACCGCGCAGACGGAACGGGCCATCTATCTGCCGATGTTCGAGGAACCGGAGCGCACCCGCAAGATCCTGCGCGGTGCGCGCGGCCCGATCCGGCTGCTGATCAGCGACCCGTCCGCGCAGCGACGCGTCGACAAGCTGCTGACCAGGTACCCCGAGCTGCGCCCCCGGGTCACCACCGTGCCAATGATCATCAAGTACTGAACGCGGCGGGCGGGCCACGGGCCGACACCCGTAACCCGCCCACGCCGCCGTGCCCCCGTCCCCGAACAGTCGGACTACGCTCGACGTGACGGGGGACCGGGTCGGGCGAGCGAAGCGGGTAGGTCGATGAGCGTAAGACGGATCATGGGCACTGAGGTCGAGTACGGCATCTCCGTGCCCGGCCAGGCCGGAGCCAACCCGATGGTCACCTCGTCCCAGGTGGTCAACGCCTACGGGGCCCGGCCCGAGCTCAACCGGGGCGGGCGTGCCCGCTGGGACTACGAGGAGGAGTCGCCGCTGCGCGACGCCCGCGGCTTCACGTACTCCGGGGCCGCGTACGACCCCGCCGAGGCTCTCGCCGACGAGGACCTCGGCCTGGCCAACGTGATACTCACCAACGGCGCACGCCTCTACGTGGACCACGCCCACCCCGAATACTCCACACCCGAGGTCACCACCCCCCGCGACATCGTGCGCTGGGACAAGGCCGGCGAGCGGGTCATGGCCGAGGCGTCCCGCCGGGCCGCCACCATCCCCGGCAGCCAGCCGATCCACCTCTACAAGAACAACACCGACAACAAGGGCGCCAGCTACGGCGCCCACGAGAACTACCTGATGCGCCGGCAGACCCCGTTCGCCGACATCGTGGCGTACCTGACGCCGTTCTTCGTGACCCGGCAGATCGTCTGCGGCGCCGGCCGCGTCGGCATCGGGCAGGACGGCGGGCAGAGCGGCTTCCAGATCTCCCAGCGCGCCGACTTCTTCGAGGTCGAGGTCGGCCTGGAGACCACCCTCAAGCGGCCGATCATCAACACCCGCGACGAGCCGCACGCCGACGCCGACAAGTACCGCCGGCTGCACGTCATCATCGGCGACGCCAACCTCTCCGAGATCTCCACCTACCTCAAGGTGGGCACCACCGCGCTGATCCTCACCATGATCGAGGAGAAGGCGCTCGGCCCCGACCTCGGCATCGCCGACCCGGTCAGCGAACTGCGCGCGGTCAGCCACGACCCCTCGCTCACGCACCTCATGAGGCTGCGCGACGGCCGCCGGCTGACCGCCCTGGACGTGCAGTGGGCGTACCTGGAGCGGGTGCGGTCCTTTGTCGACGACCGCTACGGCACCGACGTCGACGAGCAGACCGCCGACGTGCTGGACCGCTGGGAGGACGTGCTGGACCGGCTCGGCCGCGACCCGATGCTCTGCGCCGACGAACTGGACTGGGTGGCCAAGCTGCGGCTGCTGGAGGGCTACCGGGAGCGGGAGAAGCTCGGCTGGGGCTCGCACAAGCTCCAGCTCGTCGACCTGCAGTACTCCGACGTACGCCCGGAGAAGGGCCTCTACAACCGGCTGGTCTCCCGCGGGGCGATGAAGACGCTGCTCACCGACGAGGAGACCCGCAGCGCCATGACCGAGCCCCCGGAGGACACCCGGGCCTACTTCCGTGGCCGCTGCCTCGCCCAGTACGCCTCCGAGGTGGTCGCCGCGAGCTGGGACTCGGTGATCTTCGACGTGGGCCGCGAGTCGCTGGTCCGGGTGCCGATGATGGAGCCGGAGCGGGGCACCCGCGCCCACGTCGGCGCCCTGTTCGACCGCTGCGCCAGCGCCAAGGACCTCCTGGAGACGCTGACCGGCGGCTGAACGCGGCGCCGATTGCCCGCTGTGCGCCGCAAGCCGGCGCGCAGCGGGCTTTTCGTCGTCCGAGCGAGGTAAGTTCATCGCAGACGATCGTGGAGGAGGCAGCAATGGCCACTCATGACAGCGGCGGCCAGTCGCAGTCCGGCAAGTCCCGCCAGGGCGAGGAGATCGAGGACGTCACCACGGAGGCCAACCCCGAGGTGGCTGAGCGGCACGCCGAGATCACCGAGGACGTCGACGACCTGCTCGACGAGATCGACTCCGTCCTCGAAGAAAACGCAGAGGAATTCGTGAGGGGTTATGTACAGAAAGGAGGTGAATGATACCACATGTCCGATTCGCCGGACGGTGCCGAGAAGGCATGTCCGCAGTGCAAGAGAGTGCTGGCCGGCACTGAGTTCCACCGTGACCGGCGGAGGAAGGACGGGCTGGCCTTCTACTGCAAGGTCTGCGCCGCCGCACGGTCGGAGGCAAGCCGTCGCAAGCGCGGTATTGCTCCGCAGCGGAGATCACCCAAGCCCGTCGGCGAAGGCCTCAAGTGGTGTCCGGACTGTGAGCAGATCAAGCCCCTGAACGACTTTCCCACCACCTCGACCAAGGCCAGTGGTCGGCACAGCTACTGCAAACCCTGCCACAACGCCCGTGGCAAAGAGACGGCGCAACGACTCTACGGCGGCACACGCGAGTACCACCTCCAGCAGCGGTACGGCATCGGGGAGAAGGAGTTTCAGGAGCTCCTGGCCGAGCAGGGCGGGGTCTGCGCGATCTGTGGCGGCGCGGACCCGCAACATCTGGACCACGATCATCGCACCGGGTGGGTGCGCGGGATACTCTGCTTCAACTGCAACGGTGGTCTTGGCCAGTTCCGTGACAGTCCTACGAGGCTGGCCAGGGCGATCACGTACCTGAGAGGAACCACGTGGCAGCGGGCTTTGATCCATCCGGGCGTCTACCAGATGTGTTCACCAACGCGGGGACGTCCTCCTTCACCACGTTTCTGAGCCGGGTGGCGCCCGAGATGCTGCCCGGTCGTCGGCCGCTGCCGCCGGGCATGGCCGCCGACCTGGCGCCGCACGCGACCACCATCGTGGCGATCTCGGCCGCCGGTGGCGTGGTGATGGCCGGCGACCGACGGGCCACCATGGGCAACCTGATCGCCCAGCGTGACATCGAGAAGGTGCACCCCGCCGACGCGTACTCGCTGGTCGGCATCGCGGGCACCGCGGGCATCGGCATCGAGCTGATGCGACTGTTCCAGGTGGAGCTGGAGCACTACGAGAAGATCGAGGGCGCGATGCTCTCGCTCGACGGCAAGGCCAACCGGCTGGCGTCGATGATCCGGGGCAACCTGGGCGCGGCCATGCAGGGGCTCGCCGTGGTGCCGCTGTTCGCCGGCTTCGACCTGGCCGCCGCCGACCCGGCGCGGGCGGGGCGGATCTTCAGCTTCGACGTGACGGGTGGCCCGTACGAGGAGACCGGGTACGACGCGATCGGCTCGGGCTCGCTCTTCGCGAAGTCGGCGCTGAAGAAGCGTTTCCGGGCGGGCCTGTCCGTGGACGACGCGACCCGGCTCGCGGTCGAGGCGCTCTACGACGCGGCCGACGACGACACCGCGACCGGCGGACCGGACCTGACCCGCCGGATCTATCCGGTGGTGATGACCGCTACCGCCGAGGGCACCCGCCGGTTGACCGACACCGAGACGGCGGCGATCGCCGAGGGTGTGGTCGCCGGCCGGATGGAGAACCCGGGCGGATGAGCCCCGTCCACCCCCACCAGTCCGCAGTCGTCAGCACAGCGCCGTAAGGAGAACCGCCGCCGTGGCCATGCAGTTCTACGCCTCGCCCGAACAGATCATGCGCGACCGCTCCGAGCTGGCCCGCAAGGGCATCGCTCGGGGTCGCAGCGCCGTGGTCCTGAGCTACTCCGGCGGGGTGCTCTTCGTCGCGGAGAACCTCTCCAGCGCCCTGCACAAGGTCAGCGAGATCTACGACCGGATCGGCTTCGCCGCCGTCGGTCGGTACAACGAGTTCGAGAACCTGCGCCGGGCCGGGGTGCGGATGGCCGATCTGAACGGCCTGAGCTACGACCGGCGCGACGTCACCGGGCGGGCGCTTGCCAACGCGTTCGCGCAGACGCTCGGCGCGATCTTCACCGAGCAGTCCAAGCCGTTCGAGGTGGAGATCTGCGTCGCGGAGGTCGGGGCGACTCCGGACGACGACGAGCTGTACCGGCTCACCTATGACGGGTCGGTCAACGACGAGCCGGGTCGGATGGCCATGGGTGGTCAGGCCGAGGCGATCACCGGTGTGCTGAAGTCGCAGCACCGGGCGGACATGTCCCTCGGTGAGGCGGCCCGGGTGGCGGTGCAGGCGTTGAGCACCGTCGGTGGTGAGGGCGGCGCGGCCCGCACGATCGCCGCGAACCAGCTCGAGGTGGCGGTGCTGGACCGCCAGCGGGTGGGTCGTACGTTCCGCCGGATCACGGGCGCGGCGCTGACGGCGCTGCTGGACGGCGATGTCGCGGCAGCGGAGGAGCCGGCCGAGGCGGGCGGGCCGGACACGCCGGCGCAGCCGACCACGGAGGCGCACAAGCCGACGACGTCGGCGGGCTCCGCAGACCTGGAGGACAAGCCGGCGGACGGCAAGTAGGACGGGTCATGTCGGCGGGCGGCCAGTTCCCGGGCCGCCCGCCGCTTTGCGTTCCCCGCCCGGCCCGGCCGCGGGTCCTGTGCCGCGGGCGGGCCGGTACGTCGGCCGCTGGCGATACGCAGCGGGCGTGGGCGGCGCGGGGTCAGAGCCCTCCGGTCACCCCGGGCGTGACGGCCTCGCGGTGCGGGACGTCGGTGGGGGTCGTGCCGCCGGCGCGGGTGCCGCGCAGCAGGGCGGCCATCGTCGCGGCGACCACCACGGAGCCGATGGCGTAGCCGAGCTCGACCCGTAGCGCGGTGGCGACCGGGGCGAGGGTGGCGACGACCAGCGCGGCCACGCCGACGGCCCAGGCGACGGCCTGCGCCCGGTGCCGGTCGAGGGCGAGCAGCGCCTGGCCGAGGACCATCGCCCAGAGGTAGGCGAGGGTGGCTGCCGCGAGCCAGGCGAAGTCGCCGTGGCCGAGGACGTCGGGCGCGTCGAACAGGGTCTGCACCAGCCACGGGCCGAGCAGGACGGCGAGCACGGCGCCGGTGAGGCCGAGCGCGGTGACGACGCCCAGGGCCCGGCGCAGGAGGCCGTTGAAGGCGGTGCGGTCGCCGGTGGTGGCGGAGGTGGCGAGACCCGGGAGCAGGGACGCCTGCAGCGACGCGAAGACGAACAGCGGGATCCGGACCAGCACCAGCGCGGAGAGCAGGGCGCCGGCGGTGGCCACGTCGGACGGGTCCAGCACCTTGACGTTGATCACGCCGATGTTGACGACGACCTGGGAGAGCAGGCTGGACGCGATGAGCAGACCGAGGCCGCGCAGGAACGAGGCCCAGGCGACGGGGACGCCGCCGCCGATGACCCGCAGGACCGGTGGGGCGGTGACCGCCACGCCGATCAGCGGCGCGGCGATCAGCACCGCGCCGAACCAGACGGGGGAGGTGACGCCGGTCAGACCGAGCAGGGCGACCAGGACGATGCGCAGGCCGCCGTCGACGCCGAGCTGGGCGCCGTACCAGGGGAACAGTTGCAGGCCGGAGAGCACGCCGCGGGTGGTGTGTGCGACGGCGAGCGCGGCGAGCGACCCGATCAGCACGGTGACCATGTCGTTGTCACCGGCGAAGAGCCGGTCGGCGAGCGGCGCCCGGGCGATGACGATCAGCGCGACGATGGCTATGAGCAGACCGAGGGCCAGGGCGGCCCCCCGGGCCAGCACGGGCCCGGGGGTGAGGCCCTGACTGTGCCGGCCGGCGACGAGGCGGGCGACCTCCTGCTCGACGGGCATGAACAGGCCGATGCCGAGCGTGAAGACGATCGTCCAGAGCGCCGCGAGCGACGAGTAGTCCGCCTCGGTGAGGCTGTGCCCGGCGACGGCCAGGTGGACGTAGGAGGCGAGCCCCAGCAGGGCCAGGCCGGCGCCGACGGCGACGGTCCCCGGTGGGACGAGACTCAGGAGCCGGCGGATCACCGGCGAATGAGCGCCAACGTGAGCACGGCGAAGGCGCGACCGAGGTAGATCATTGCCTTGGCCGGGGAGTGGCTGGGAGTGCCCGCCATCCGCTTGCGCATGGCCACCGGCACCTGGCGGATGGTGTAGCCCCGCCGGGCGGTGTGCACAAGCGTCTCGACCGTGTCGCCCAGGTACTCCACCGGGTACCAGGTGGCGAACATGTCGATCACCCGGCGGTTGGCGGCCCGGAAGCCGGAGGTGGTGTCGGTGAGCTTGGTGCGGGCGACACGCGAGAGGACGCCGGAGAGCATGACCATGGCCCAGCGGCGGGGGCCGCGGACGCTGTAGTCGCCCTCGCCGGCGAACCGGGCGCCGATCACCAGGTCGGTCTCGTCGAGCAGGTCGACGAGCTTCGGCACGTACCGGGGGTCGTGCTGGCCGTCGGCGTCGATCTGGATGGCCACGTCGTAGTCGTGGTCGCGGGCGTACCGGTAGCCCAGGCGCATGGCGCCGCCGACGCCGAGGTTGTACGGCAGCTTGGCGACCCGGGCGCCGGCCGCCGCGGCGACGGCGGCGGTGCGGTCGGTGGAGCCGTCGTCGACGACGAGCACGTCGACGCCGGGCAGTTCGCCGCGGACCTCGCCGACGACGTCGGCGATCGAGCCGGACTCGTTGAGCGCGGGGATGATGATCAGGACCCGCTTGCCGTTAACCATCGTGCGACACCAGTTCGTCTCGGGCCGCCCGGTCCGCGTCGATCTCGGCGCGCAGGAGGGCGAAGTCTTCTGCCAGGGTGCGGGTCTCTTCCTCCAGGGCGCTGACCTCCCAGCTGAGGTGCACGCAGACCAGCAGGAGGAAGACGATGCCGAGGAAGAGCACGAGGCTCACGCCGGACTGGACGCCGAGCAGCTCGGCGACGTTGTCCAGCAGGCGGGGGAAGAGCGACAGCGGAATGACGATCACCAGGACGCCGAGCCAGAGCATGCCGTACTTCTCGCGGAGCTGCCGGCGGCGCAGCAGCTCGACGATCGTGGCCAGCAATATCAGGCCGGTCAAGCCGGTGACGAGGGTGAGCTTCATGCGACCTTCCACGGGGCGGGTGGAGCGGCGGAGGCGAACGCGGCGGCCAGGGTGGTGTGCCAGCCCGTGAGGGGTGGCAGACCCGCGGCGGCCCAACGGCCGTGCCCTAGCACACTGTACGCCGATCGGGGGATGGAACGGGGGAACCGATCGTTGGTGATCGCCCGGGTCATGCGGTCGGCGCCGCCTTCAGCGGCTCCCACCAGGCCCGGTTGTCGCGGTACCACTGCACGGTCTGCGCCAGACCGTCGGTGAGGTCGATGCTCGGGGCGTACCCCAGCTCTTGGTTGATTTTGGTGATGTCCAGCGAGTAGCGGCGGTCGTGGCCCTTGCGGTCGGTCACCGGGACGACCCGGTCCCAGCCGGCGCCGCAGGCTTCCAGCAGCAGACCGGTCAGCTCCTTGTTGGTCAGCTCGGTGCCGCCGCCGATGTTGTAGACCTCGCCGGCGCGGCCCTTCTGCTGGACCAGCGCGATGCCCCGGCAGTGGTCGTGCACGTGCAGCCAGTCGCGGATGTTGCCGCCGTCGCCGTAGAGCGGAACGGTGCCGCCGTCGAGCAGGTTGGAGACGAACAGCGGGATGACCTTCTCGGGGAACTGGTACGGCCCGTAGTTGTTGGAGCAGCGGGTGACCACCACGTCCATGCCGTGGGTGCGGTGGTAGGCCAGGGCGAGCAGGTCGGAGCCGGCCTTCGAGGCCGAGTACGGCGAGTTCGGCGCGAGGGGCCAGGTCTCCGTCCAGGAGCCCTCGTCGATCGACCCGTACACCTCGTCGGTCGACACGTGCACGAAGCGGCCGGTGCCGTGGCGCAGCGCCGCGTCCAGCAGCGTCTGGGTGCCGAGCACGTTGGTGGTGACGAACGGCGCGGCTCCGGCGATCGAGCGGTCGACGTGCGATTCCGCCGCGAAGTGCACGATCACGTCGTGCCCGGCGACCACCTCGTCGACCACACCGGGGTCGCAGATGTCGCCCTGCACGAAGCGCAGCCGCGGGTCGTCGCGCACCGGGTCGAGGTTCGCCAGGTTGCCCGAGTAGGTGAGCTTGTCGAGCACGGTCACGCCGGCGGGGTCGACCGCGGGCACGCCCGAGGCGGTGCCACCAGGCACGCCCAGCAGCATGCGGACGTACTCTGAACCGATGAATCCGGCACCGCCGGTGACGAGGATCCTCACGGGTCCAGGAGTGTACGCGAAGCGGTGGGCCGGCTGTCGGCGGCGACCACCGACATGCCGACGGGCTGGTAGCGGCTAAGCTCCCCCGGTGCGCGGAATCCTACTCGCCGGCGGCACCGGTTCCCGGCTCTGGCCGATCACCCGGGCAGTGTCCAAGCAACTGATGCCGGTCTTCGACAAGCCGATGATCTACTACCCCCTCTCCACCCTGGTGATGTCCGGGGTGCGGGAGATCCTGGTGATCACCACACCGGAGGACCAGGACCAGTTCCGCCGGTTGCTCGGCGACGGCAGCCAGTTCGGGCTGCGGCTGGAGTACGTCACGCAGGCCCGCCCGGAGGGCATCGCCCAGGCGTTCGTGCTGGGCGCGGACTTCATCGGTGACGAGTCGGTGGCGCTGATCCTCGGCGACAACATCTTCCACGGCGTCGGCCTGGGTCGGCAGCTCGCCGCCCACGGCGACCTGGTCGGCGGCCGGGTGTTCGCGTACCCGGTGGCCAACCCGCAGGAGTACGGGGTGGTGGACTTCGACGCCGAGGGGCGGGTGCTCTCGATCGAGGAGAAGCCGGCCCGGCCGAAGTCCCGCTTCGCGGTGCCCGGCCTGTACTTCTACGACAACCGGGTGGTCGACATCGCCGCCAAGCTCACCCCGAGCGCTCGCGGCGAGCTGGAGATCACGGCGGTCAACGAGGCGTACCGGGAGACCGGCGAGCTGTCCGTCACCCTGCTCGACCGGGGCACGGCCTGGCTGGACACCGGCACGTTCGCCTCGATGATGCAGGCCGGCGAGTTCGTCCGGGTGATCGAGGAGCGGCAGGGCCTGAAGATCGGCTGTGTCGAGGAGGTGGCCTGGCGGGCCGGCCTCATCGACGACGATCAGCTGCGCGCGCTCGCCGAACCGCTGGTCAAGAGCGGCTACGGCGACTACCTGTTCGGGCTGCTGGCCGAGAAGAACGAAGCGCGGGTGGGCCGATGAAGATCCGGGAGCTGGGCATCGAGGGCGCCTGGGAGATCACCCCCCAGCAGCACGGCGACCCGCGCGGCATGTTCATGGAGTGGTACCGCTTCGACCACCTCGCCGAGGCGGTGGGGCACCCGCTGCGGCTGGCCCAGGCCAACCTGTCGGTCTCGGCGCGCGGCGTGGTGCGCGGCGTCCACTTCGCCGACGTGCCGCCCGGGCAGGCCAAGTACGTGACGTGTGTGCGCGGCGCGGTTCTCGACGTGATCGTGGACCTGCGGGTCGGCTCGGCGACCTTCGGCCGGTGGGAGGGCGTCCGGCTGGACGACACCGACCGGCGGGCGGTCTACCTCAGCGAAGGGCTGGGGCACGGATTCTGCGCGCTGACCGACGACGCGACGCTGAGCTACCTCTGCTCGGCCACGTACAACCCGACCGGCGAGCACGCGGTGCACCCGCTGGACGAGGAGCTGGGCATCGAGTGGCCCGCCGACGTCCCGCTGCTGTCCGCCCGCGACGACGCCGCGCCGACCCTGGCGCAGGCCCGCGAGCGCGGCCTGCTGCCGGAGTACGACGCCTGCCGGCGGTTCGTGGCCAGTCTCGGGCCGGACGGAATGTCGCACTCAGCCGGTATGTGACCACCCCCGAAGCACGACCTGTGGTGTGACAGTGACGAACCGGGCCTCCGGGCGGCTAATGTCACACCATGGAGCGGCGAATCTTCGGCCTCGAGACCGAGTACGGCGTCACCTGTACCTATCGCGGGCAGCGGCGGCTGTCCCCGGACGAGGTCGCGCGGTATCTGTTCCGTCGCGTCGTGTCCTGGGGCCGGTCGAGCAACGTGTTCCTGCGCAACGGGGCCCGTCTCTACCTAGACGTCGGGTCGCATCCGGAGTACGCGACACCGGAGTGCGACTCGGTGACCGACCTGGTGGCCCACGACCGGGCCGGCGAGCGGATCCTGGAGGGGCTGCTCGTCGACGCGGAGAAGCGGCTGCACGACGAGGGCATCGCAGGTGAGATCTACCTGTTCAAGAACAACACCGACTCGGCCGGCAACTCGTACGGCTGCCACGAGAACTACCTGGTCTCGCGGCACGGCGAGTTTGGCCGGCTCGCTGACGTGCTCATCCCGTTCCTGGTCACCAGGCAGTTGATCTGTGGGGCCGGCAAGGTCCTGCAGACTCCGCGTGGCGCGGTCTACTGCCTGTCCCAGCGAGCCGAGCACATCTGGGAGGGCGTCTCCTCGGCGACGACCCGCAGCCGACCGATCATCAACACCCGCGACGAGCCGCACGCCGACGCCGAGCGCTACCGGCGCCTGCACGTGATCGTCGGCGACTCGAACATGAACGAGGTCACCACGCTGCTCAAGGTCGGCACCGCCGACATCGTGCTGCGGATGATCGAGGCCGGGGTCGTCATGCGGGACCTGTCGCTGGAGAACCCGATCCGGGCGATCCGCGAGGTGTCGCACGACATCACCGGGCGGCGCAAGGTGCGGTTGGCCTCCGGCAAGGAGGTCAGCGCGCTGGACATCCAGCAGGAGTACCTGGCCAAGGCCACCGAGTTCGTCGAGCGCCGCGGCGGCGACCAGGCCGCCAAGCGGGTCGTCGAGCTGTGGGGCCGGGTGCTCAACGCGGTGGAGAGCGGTGACCTGGAGCCGGTCTCGCGGGAGATCGACTGGGTCAGCAAGCTGCGGCTGATCGAGCGCTACCAGCGTAAGCACGACCTGCCGCTGTCGCACCCCCGGGTGGCGCAGATGGACCTGGCGTACCACGACGTGCGCCGTGGGCGGGGCCTCTACGGGCTGCTGGAGCGTCGCGGCGAGGTGGACCGGGTGGCCACCGACCCGGAGATCTTCGAGGCCAAGGAGACCCCGCCGCAGACCACACGGGCGCGGCTGCGCGGCGAGTTCATCCGGCACGCCCAGGAGAAGCGGCGCGACTTCACCGTCGACTGGGTGCACCTGAAGCTCAACGACCAGGCACAGCGCACCGTGCTCTGCAAGGACCCGTTCCGGGCGTACGACGAGCGGGTGGAGCGGTTGATCGCCAGCATGTGACGGGTGTGCCGGCCCCGGCGGTGGTGTGCCGCCGACGGGGCCCGCCGGCCCGGTAGGCTGGGCGCGCCATGACGACTTCTGAACCATCCGACCGTTCCGAGCGCTCCGGGCGCGGCGCCGAGCGGCAGAACTGGGTCGAACGCCGGCGGGAGAAGATCCGCGCCGAGATCGACCGCAACCGGCGCGGTGAGTACACCGTGCCGACGTGGGTGCTGGCCCTGGCGCTGGTGCTCATCGTGGGCGGCTGGCTCGCCCTGATCTTCCTCGCCTGATCCCGCCCCGCGCTGTCGCGCGAGCGGTGTCCGTTGCTGACCCACCCGCGCTGTCGCGGGAGCGGTGTTCGTCGGTGACCCTCCCGGGGCCAGAGGTTGGCCCGGCCGGGTCGCGTCGACGGGTATCCGCCGACGTCGCCGTCGCGGGCGGGTCCGCCCGCCCACTGCGCCGACGACACCGGGACGCGACGACGCGGGAGGCGATCATGGACGACGACCGGACGGTGCCGCAGCCGGAACGCGGTGGGGGAGGCTGGCAGGACCCCGGGCCGCGCGACGTGGTCCGGGACCGGCAGAACCCCGATCTGCTGACCCCGCCGAGCACGGACGCGGGGACACTGCCCAACCTGCGGTTCTCGTTCTCCGACGCGCACGCCCGCGTGCAGGGCGGCGGTTGGACCCGCGAGGTGACCGTACGGGAGCTGCCGGTCGCCACCGAGCTCAGCGGCGTGGACATGGCGCTGGAACCGGGCGGGTACCGGGAGCTGCACTGGCACAAGCAGTCCGAGTGGGCGTACGTGTCGCGCGGCAGCGCCCGGATCAGCGCCGTCGACCAGGAGGGCCGCAACTTCCTCGACGACGTACGCGCCGGTGACCTGTGGTTCTTTCCGCAGGGGGTGCCGCACCACATCCAGGCGCTCGACGAGGGCGTGGAGTTCCTGCTCGTCTTCGACGACGGCGCGTTCACCGAGAACAGCACGTTCCTGATCAGCGACTTCTTCGCGCACACCCCGAAGGACGTGCTGGCCAAGAACTTCGGGTGGCGGCCTGAGCAGCTCGACTCGATCCCGGAGCGGGAGAAGTACATCTTCGCGGGGCAGGTGCCGCCGCCGCTGGACCGCGACAAGGTGGTCAGCCCGAGCGGGGACGTGCCCCGCAGCCTGAGCCACCGGCTGCTCGCGCAGCAGCCGCAGCGGTTCGCGGGCGGCCAGGTCCGCATCGCCGACGTCACCCAGTTCCCGGCGGCCACCGCGATCTGCGCCGCGCTGGTCGAGGTCGATCCGGGCGAGCTGCGCGAGCTGCACTGGCACCCGACCGACGACGAGTGGCAGTACTACCTCTCCGGCCACGGCCGGATGGGCGTGTTCGCCAGTCAGGGCGTGGCGGGCACCTTCGACATGCGCTCGGGTGACGTCGGGTACGTGCCGTTCGCCTACGGCCACTACATCGAGAACCTCGGCACCGAGCCGCTGGTCTTCCTGGAGATGTTCCGCAAGCCCCGGTTCGGGTGATCCGCTGACCCGACCGTCACCCTCCCACCCAGGTCCCGCCCGCGTCCCACCCCGGTCCCGCCCGGGGTTGATCATGAAGTTATTGCCCGCCCGCCCGGCGTGTCGGGGCAATAACTTCATGATCAACGCAGGTGGGCGGTGGGTCGGGGTCAGGTCAGGGGAGGTGGGTGGTGGCGTGGCGGCCGGCTGCGGCGGCGGACACGAAGTAGGCGTGGTCGGCGTCGAGGTTGCGGCCCATCGTGGACAGCGGCACGGCGCTGGCGCGCAGCGCGGCGTCCAGGCCGGCGGTGGGCACTCGGACGATCCGGTGTCGGGCCGTCAGCGGCGCCAGCGCCGCGTCGACCTCGGCCGCGAGGGCCGGGTCCAGGTCGTCGGGCACGACCAGCTCCGCCGGGGCGAGGGCCACCCGGCCGTACGCGGTGAGGCTGTGGTGCGACACGCCCCGGTGTCGGGGGCGGGGGTCGGCGTCGGAGATGCGCAGTGAGCCGACCGGCCGGCCGCCGAGCGTGGCGATCGCGTTGACGGCCTCGCCGACGGCGACGCCGGAGAAACCCCACCGGGTGCCGGTGCCCAGGTTGCCGGGCCCCTGGGCCACGATCGCCACGTCCGCGTCCAGCACGTGGCGGGCGGCGAGCAGGCCGCCGTGCAGGGTGGTGGCCTCCAGGTCGCCGCCGAACGCCTGCCCGACGGTGATCGTCCCGGCCAGCTCGTCGCGCAGCCCGGCGAGCGTGCGGGAGAACCAGGCCGGCAACGCCCCGCCGTCGGTGAGCAGGTACGCCACCCGGGCGTGCGGGGCCTCGGCCCGGATGCCGGCCAGAATCGCCGGCAGCGCCGAGTGCAGGTCGGCGGTGACCACCGGCATCCCACCCAGGTCGTCGGCGTCGGCCAGCAGGGCGCGGTGCGGGCTGGCCTCCTCGTCGACGCCGAGCAGGATCGGCTGCAACGGGGTGTAGCGGGCCTTGACCAGGTGCCCGGCGTCGCGGGTGTCACCGGCGTCCGGCGGGTCCGGCGGCAGCCGGTCCGGCAGGGCCACCACGAGGGCGTACCCGCCGGTGCCCAACCCCATCAGCAGCGCACCGGCGTTGAGCAGCACCCGGTCACCCGGCTCGGGCGTGCCGACCAGCTCGGGATAGGCCAGCGCCCGCATGCGCGTGCCGTCGGGCAGGTCGACCTCGAGTTCCACCGCCCCGGTCCACTGCCGCCGCAGCGCCGCCACCGTCCCCGTCCGCCATCGCACCATGACGGGCACGCTAGCCGCGCGGACCAGCCGGCCCGCGCTCGGGTCGGCCCGCCCCTCAGGCGGGGTCGGGCTCGCCGCCGGCGTCCGCGCTCGGCCTGGCCTGGGTGTCGCGCGCCCGCCCGGCGGCTCCCGGCAGCGAGCGGGTCGGGTCGAGGAAGACGTAGCGGATCTCCGGGTACCGGCCGGTGAGCCGCCGCTCGGCCTCGTCGGCGGTGGCCTCGATGGCCGCGCCGGTGGCCTCGTCACGGAAGTCGACCTTCGCGGCGACGAGGATGTCGTCCGGGCCGAGCTGCATCGTCAGCAGGGTGTCGATGCGCTCGACCTCGGGCAGCCCGGCCAGGTCGCGTTCGATCTCGCGGCGCAGCCGCTCCGGGACGGCCCGGCCGACCAGCAGCGACAGGTTGTTGCTGGCCAGGATCCCGGCGACGGCCAGCAGCAGCAACCCGATCAGGATCGACGCGATGCCGTCCCACACCTCGTCGCCGGTGGCCTGGGACAGGCCGACGCCGAGCGCGGCCAGCAGCAGGCCGATCAGGGCCGCGCTGTCCTCCAGGAAGACCGCCTTGACGGTGGTGTCGGCGGTCAGTCGCAGGAACCGGCGGGGTGTGGTGTCCCAGCGCTGGGACTCGCGGCGGACCTGCCGCACGGCCCGGGCCAGCGAGATCGACTCGATGACGAACGACACCGCGAGGACGATGTACGAGATCAGATAGTTGCCGCTGTGCTCGTGCACGAGGATGGTGGTGACACCGTGGGTGACGGCGAAGCCGGCGCCGGCCACGAAGGTGAACATGGCGGCGAAGAACGCCCAGACGTAGCTCTCCTTGCCGTACCCGAAGGGGTGTCGTTGGTCGGCCGGGCGGGCCCCGCGGCGCAGCGCCTGGAACAGCAGCACCTCGGTGGTCGTGTCGGCGACCGAGTGCGCCGCCTCGGAGAGCATCGCGGCCGACCCGGAGATCAGCCCGGCGACCAGCTTGGCGATCGCGATGGCGAGGTTGGCGGCGCCCGCGACGACCACGGTGCCGACGCTCTCGCTCTCGGTATTCATCTCGCCCTGCGACATGAGGGCAACACTATGGCCGCGGGCGGCGACGCGCCGGGGGAGGGGTCCGATCCGAACAAGTGTGCGGCACGCCCGCGTGGGTGCACGCCTGCGCCGCGTCGGCTGCTAGCGTCTACCCGTGTCGCGGACCCGCACCGAACGCCTGGTCAACCTGGTGATCTGCCTCCTGTCCACGCGACGGTTCCTGACCGCCGCGCAGATCGCCGCGACCGTGCCCGGCTACGAGCACGACCCCGACGACGCGCGCGACCACGAGGCGTTCCAGCGCAAGTTCGAGCGGGACAAGGCCGAGCTGCGCGAGCTGGGCGTCCCGCTGGAGACCGGCACGGCCAGCGTCTTCGACGCCGAGCCCGGCTACCGCATCGCCCACCGCGAGTACGCGCTGCCCGACATCCCCCTGGAGCCCGACGAGGCCGCCGCGGTCGGCATCGCCGCCCGCCTGTGGCAGCACGCCGGGCTGGCCGCCGCCGCGTCGTCCGGGCTGGCCAAGCTGCGCGCCGCCGGGGTGGACGTCGACCCGCAGGCCACCCTCGGCATGGAGCCGATGGTCACCGTCGATCCCGCGTTCGCGCCGCTGACCGCCGCCGCGCGGGACCGCCGCGAGGTCGGGTTCGACTACCGGGTGCCCGACCGGGACGCCCCCAGCCGCCGCCGGCTGCAACCGTGGGGCGTGGTCTGCTGGCGCGGGCGGTGGTACGTGGTCGGCCACGACCTGGACCGCGCGGCGACCCGCTGCTTCCGCCTGTCCCGGGTGGTCGGCGCGGTCCGGGTGACCGGCGCACCCGGCGCGTACGAGCCGCCGGCCGGCGTAGACCTGATCAGCCACGTGGCCCGCTGGTCCGGGCCGGTGGAGCGCACCGGCCGGGCCACCGTGCTGGCGACGCCCGGGCGGGCCGCCGGCCTGCGCCGCTGGGCGGTGGAGGTGACCGCCGGGCCGGACGGCGACCAGCTGGTCCTGCCGTACGCCGACCCGGACTCTCTGGCGGGCCAGCTCGTCGGGTACGGCCCGGACGTGCGGGTGCTCGACCCGCCGGAGGTCCGCGAGGCGGTCATCCAGCGGCTCAAGGAGATCGCCGTCCGGCACGACGAGCTGACCGTCTCCGGGGGGGCCCGGTGACCCGCCCGGCCGCCCGCGGCGGTTCCCGGGCCTCGGCCGACCGACTGGCGCGGCTGCTCAACCTGGTTCCCTACCTGCTGGCCCGGCCCGGCATCGAGATCGCCGAGGCGGCCGGTGACCTGGGCGTCACCGAACGACAGCTCCGGGAGGACCTGGAGCTGCTGTGGGTGTGTGGGCTGCCCGGTTACGGCCCCGGTGACCTGATCGACATGGCGTTCGACGGCGACCGGGTGACCATCACCTACGACGCCGGCATCGACCGGCCGCTGCGGCTCACCCCCGACGAGGCCCTCGCGCTCGTGGTGGCGCTCCGGATGCTCGCCGAGACCCCGGGCGTGGCCAACCGGGAGGCCATCGAGCGGGCCCTCGCGAAGATCGAGGACGCCGCCGGTGACCTGGTGGGTGCACCGGTCGCGGTCCGGCTGCCCGGGGACACCCGGCGGGTCGAGGCGCTGCGCTCGGCCGTGGAGGGCGGAAAGGCGCTGCGGATCACCTACTACACGGCGGCCCGGGACGAGACCACCGAGCGCGTCGTCGACCCGCTGCGGATGCTGATGGTCGGCGGCCGGGCGTACGTGGAGGCGTGGTGCCGGCGCGCGGAGGCGGTCCGGCTGTTCCGGGCCGACCGGATCGACGCGATCACCGAACTGGACGAGCCGGCCACCGTCCCGCCGCAGGCTGTCCCGCACGACCTCACCGAGGGTGTCTTCCGGCCGTCGCCCGACCTGCCGCTGATCACACTGCGGATCGGGCGGGGCGAGCGGTGGATCACCGAGTACTACCCGTGCGAGCGGGTCGAGGCCGGCGACGGCGACCAGTGGCTCGTCTCGCTGCGGGTGACCGACCTGGGCTGGGCGCGGCGGTTCGTGCTGGGCCTCGGCCCGGACGTCACAGTGGTCGCCCCGGTCGAGCTGGCCGAACAGGTCCGGGCGACAGCCGCCGCCGCGCTCGACGCGTACGCCGTGCCGGCGGCTGTTCCCCGGCGTGCGCCGGCCGATTCCGTGCCGGCCGGCGTGCCGTCGGGCGATCCGGCGGTGGCCGCCCGCACCCAGTAGGCTGACCGGCGTGCTGATCTGGATCGTGCTCGCGGTGGTGCTGCTCCCGCTCGTGGCGCTCGCGCTGGCCGTCCGCCCGGTGCTGAGCCGGCTGCCCCAGCTGCGCCGCGCCGCGGTGGCGTTGCAGCGGCGGGCCACTGAGGCGGAGGCGCTCCGGGAGACCGCCGAGGCGTTGCAGCAGCGCGCCGAGGGTGTCCAGCGCCAGCTCGACACCGCCCAGCAGCGACTCGCCGTGATCAAGGCCAAGCGCGGCTGACCGACCTCTGTCGGCCACCGTCGTCCCCCGGCCGGGTGGCGATGGTTGACTGATCATCGCGGTTGGTCAAGACTTCACCGGCCGGGCCCTGATCATCATCCCCGGCAGGTGGCATTCGGTCCATCCACACGTACGATGGGCTGCGTATCACCCCCCGGACACAGAGCGACTGGAGCTTCTCATGGGTGCCCTCAAGCCGTGGCACATCGCAGTTCTCGTGGTTGTGCTGATCCTGCTCTTCGGTGCGAAGCGGCTTCCCGACGCGGCCCGCTCGCTGGGTCGCTCGCTGCGGATCATCAAGGCCGAGACCAAGAGCCTGCAGGACGACGACCGCGACCTGGCCGAGAAGGCCGACGCGCAGGCCGGCTACCAGCCGCTGCCGCCGCACGCCGGCCAGCAGGCGCCGTACGCCGGGCAGCCGCAGCAGGCGCCGTACCAGCAGGCGCCGGCGCAGCAGCCGGTCGTCGACCCGGTGCACCGCGTCCGCGACAACTGACCGAAGGGCCCCACCACCGTGGCCTTCGCCCTGCGTAAGCGCGGCCCGAGCACCTTCGAACGGGCCGCCGACGGCTCGATGACGCTCATCGAGCACGTCCGTGAGCTGCGCAACCGTCTCTTCCGCGCGTCGCTGGCAATCATGATCGGCTTCGGCTTCGGTATCTGGCTGGCCGAGCCGGTCCGGGTGCTGCTGTCGAAGCCGTACTGCGATCTGCCCGGGTCGGTCGACCCGGAGACCAACAAGTGCCTGTTCGTCCAGCTCGGTCCGGCGGACGTCTTCCTGCTGAACCTGAAGATCGGCCTGTGGGTGGGCCTGATCATCGCGGCGCCGATCTGGCTCTACCAGCTCTGGGCGTTCATCGCGCCCGGGCTACACCGGCACGAGCGGCGCTACGCCTACGCCTTCACGGCCCTGGCGGCACCGCTCTTCGCCGCCGGCGCGGTGCTGGCGTTCTTCGTCACCGCCAAGGGCCTCGAGTTCCTGATGAACGTGTCCGGCGACGACATCTCGACCACCCTGGAAGTCACCCGCTACATCTCGTTCGTCACCAACCTGATCCTGCTGTTCGGTGTGGCGTTCGAGTTCCCGCTGGTCGTGCTGATGCTCAACTTCGTCGGCCTGGCGAGCGCGAAGCGGCTGCTCAGCTGGTGGCGGGTGGCGATCTTCGTGTTCTTCGCGTTCTCCGCCGTGGTCACCCCCACCCCGGACCCGTTCGGGATGACCGCCCTGGCGGTCTGCCTCTCCGCGCTCTACTTCGGCGCGGTGGGCGTCGCGTTCATCAACGACAAGCGGCGTGGGCGGGGCAAGGAAATCTACGCCGGTCTCGACGACGACGAGGTCTCGCCGCTGGAGTTCGACACGGACCCGGTCGTGGCCGGGCAGCGGGTCGACGCGACCGCGCCGATCGGTGCGCCCGAGCCGATCGCGAAGCCGGCGCCCATCGAACGCCGCTACGACGACATGACCTGACGGCCCCGCGCCGCCGGAGTCCACCGACGCCGTCCCCGCCTGCCGGGGGCGGCGTCGTCGCGTCAGCGGCCCCGTCAGACGCTCACCCCACGCGCCGGCGGTGAGACTGATCGTGACGTCGGCCGCCCCTGGTGAACGGCGGGTGTCCGACCGGTACGGTGCTGCCCGTGACCGCAGACGATCACCTGCCCGGCCCGCCCACCGACGGGCCGGTCGAGCGCACCCCGCCCGCCCGCGACTCGGTCGACCGCGCCCGGGACGAGGGTGGCCCGGTGGCCGTGCTCGCCAACCCCACGGCCGGTCGGGGGCGGCACCGGGCGCTGCTGCCCCGACTGCTGGACGGGCTGGCCGCCGCCGGCCGCCCGGTCCGGTTGCTGTCGGCGTCCAGTCCGGACGAGGCGGAGGCGGCGTGTCGTACCGCGATCGCCGACGGCGTCGGCGCGCTGGTCGCGATCGGCGGGGACGGCACCGTACACCGGGCCATGCAGGCCGCCGCCGGCACCGACGTGCCGTTCGGGCCGGTACCGGCCGGCACCGGCAACGACTTCGCCCTCGACACCGGCTTTCCGGCCGATCCCGTCGCCGCCGTGGCGGTGATCGCCGAGGCGCTGCGCGCCGGCCGGACCCGCGTCGTCGACCTGGCCCGGATGACCGGCGCCGACGGGGCCGAGCGCTGGTACGGCGCCGTCCTCGCGGCGGGCTTCGACGCGATCGTCAACGAGCGCGCCAACCGGATGCGCTGGCCGCGCGGCCCCCGCCGGTACGACCTGGCGATCGTGGTCGAGCTGGCCCGGCTCCGGCCCCGCCGCTACACGCTGCGCCTGGACGGGGTGCCGCACGAGATGGACGCGGTGCTGGTGGCGGTGGGCAACTGCCCGACGTACGGCGGTGGGATGCGGATCTGTCCCGAGGCCGATCCGACCGATGGGCTGCTGGACGTGGTGGTGGCCGGTCGGGTCGACCGGCGGACCCTGATCCGGGTCAAGCCGCGCATCTACCAGGGCACCCACGTGAGCCACCCGCTGGTGAGCAGCTACCGGGCCCGCACCGTGGAGTTGGCCGCCGACGACATCGTCACGTACGCCGACGGGGAACGCTCGCTGCGCCTGCCGGTGACGATCACTGCCGTGCCGGGGGCGCTGCGACTGCTGCTCTGACCCGTACCGCGCCGATGCTGGCGGCGATGACCAGCACGATGGCGGCGCATTCCAGCAGCGTCAGCGCCTGCCGCAGCACTAGCCATCCGGCGAGGGTGGCGATGGCCGGGCCGAGGCTCATCAGCACCGCGAAGGTGGCGGTGGGCATCCGGCGCAGCGCCAGCAGCTCCAGGGTGTACGGGAGCCCGGAGGCGAGCACCGCGAGGGCGGTGCCCAGCGCCAGCACCCTCGGGTCGAGCAGGACGGCGCCGCCGTCGACGATGCCCAGCGGCAGGGTGACCAGCGCGGCGAGGGTCAGTGCGAGGGCCAGCCCGTCCGCGCCCGGGAACCGGCCGCCGACCCGCGCGCTGAGCACGATGTACGCCGCCCACATCGCGCCCGCGCCGAACGCGAAGGCCACCCCCGCCGGGTTGAGCCGGTCGAAGCCGCCCTGCCCGAGCAGCGCCACCCCGGCCAGCGCGAGCCCCGCCCAGCACCAGCTCGCCAGCCGACGGGCGGTGAACACCGACAGCGCCAGTGGGCCGAGCACCTCCAGGGTCACCGTCGGGCCGAGCGGGATCCGCTCGATGGCCTGGTAGAACAGCGAGTTCATGCCGGCCAGGGCCAGCCCGAACGCGCCGGCCGCGAGCCAGGCCGAGCGGTCGTACCCGCGCAGCCGGGGCCGGCACACGACGAGCAGCAGCACCGCCGAGATCGTCAGCCGCAGGGTGACCGCCCCGGCCACCCCGGTACGCGGAAAGAGCAGCGCGGCCAGGGCGGAGCCGAACTGCACCGAGAGCGCCCCGCCGAGCACCAGCCCCACGGCGAGGACGCCGCCGCGGCGCTGCGGGGGCGCGTCGGCCGGGCGCGGTGCGGGCAGCAGGGTCTCTGTCACGAGCACGACGCTAGGCGGTCAGCCCGCAGTGCTCTC
This sequence comes from Micromonospora sp. NPDC005194, assembly GCF_040608335.1. Lineage (NCBI taxonomy): Bacteria > Bacillati > Actinomycetota > Actinomycetes > Micromonosporales > Micromonosporaceae > Micromonospora > Micromonospora sp. NPDC005194. Next base: position 25,239 of record NZ_JBEXIA010000058.1, read on the forward strand.
CGGCGGTGTCGACCGTCGGGAAGAACGCGAGCCGCGTCGCCCGGCTGGTGGCGAGCGGGTCGCGCTTCGGGGATACGAGAGCGTCGATGGGCCAGCTATCCTGCTCGGACCGGTATTGATCCACAGTTGGGAGCTGGCATGCGCCTCGCCATGGTCACGGTCTCCGCTTCGCCGCGAGGGCACGCCCGGCACTGATCGGGCGCCGCCGGAGATCACCCCCGGGGGTCTGGTGCTCCTCGCCGCGGAGCGGTCCCACGACGACCGTTTCCTTCCCTGGCTCGAGGAGCTCTTGTGCGTGCCCTTATATCCGCGCGTCTCGGCGCGGACTTCACCAAACTGTGGACCGCTGCGGCGGTGTCCAACGTCGGCGACGGTGTCACCATGGCCGCCGGCCCGCTGCTGGTCGCCTCCGTCAGCGACAACCCGGCCCTCATCGCCGGCGCCGTCTTCGCGCAGCAACTGCCCTGGCTGCTGTTCGCCCTGGTCAGCGGTGCCTACGTCGATCGGCTCGACCGTCGCCGTCTGGTCGTGGTCGTCAACCTCGCCCGCGCCGCGGCCCTGGTGGCGTTGTCGATGACCATCGCGACCGGAACCGTCTCGGTGGCCGTCATCTACGCGGTGCTCTTCCTTCTGGGTACGGGCGAAACCCTCGCGGACACCGCGCTGGGTGCCCTGCTCCCGGCGGTGGTCGCCCCGGAGGAACTGCCGCGCGCCAACGCTCGGCTCTACGCGAGCTTCACCATCGGTAACCAGTTCGTCGCGAAGCCGCTGGGCGCGTGGTTGTTCGTCGTCGCGGCGGCGGTGCCGTTCGGGGTCGACGCGCTCACCTTCGCGACGTCCGCAGCGCTGATCGCGGGCATCCGGCGCGTCCCCGTCGTTGGCGATCCGCCTCGGCGGGCCTCGCTGCGTGCCGAGGTCGCCGCCGGCGTGCGGTGGTTGTGGCGGCACCGACTGCTGCGGACCCTCGCCGTGAGTATGGGACTGGGCAACATCGCGTTCGGTGCCGCGTTCGCCGTGTTCGTGCTCTACTGCCGGGAGCGCCTGGGTGTATCCGCCGTCGGCTACGGATTTCTGTTGTCCGCCTTCGCGGTCGGCGGCCTGGTCGGCACCGCAGTCGCCACGATGCTCACGCGCGCGCTCGGCAGCGCCACCGTGTTGCGTGCCGGCCTGGTGATCGAGGTCGTGACGCACGTGTGCCTCGCGACCACGACGACACCCTGGGTCGCCGCCGTCGTGCTGGTCGTGTTCAGCATCCATGCCATGGTGTGGGGCATCACCGTCACCTCGGTCCGGCAACGGGTCGTGCCTGCGCACCTGCGCGGCCGGGTCGGCAGCGTGTACGCATTGCTGGATCTCGGCGGCGCGGCGCTGGGCTCGCTCCTCGGCGGCCTGTTCGCCAGCGCCTGGGAGATCACCACACCGTTCTGGGTCGCCGCCGTCGCGATGGCGGCGATCGCCGCCATCGCCTGGCGGCCCCAGGGGAGATCGGAAGAGCGTGGGGGAGGGAAAGAGGGTATATGTGTGGGTGTAGATAGAGGTGGTGGGCGGGTGATTT